>DATFCH010000133.1:0-11484 GCA_035253345.1 Nitrososphaeraceae archaeon | reverse complement strand
ATATATTTTTTCTATGCTTTCATAAATATTATTATTAAATTATTCCTTTTGAAATATATAGAGAAATATTATGATGTACGAGAAATAATTTGCATTTTTTTGTTAATTAAATCGGAATAAAAATAATACTATTGAGTTGTTTGTTGCATTTTTGAATTAAGTAACTCAATTAGAGCGGAAGTTTTAGGATCATTGTTAAGTGACAAAGCATGTTCCAAAAATTGTTTTGCTTCTGTGTATTTTCCTAAATCATAGAATATTTTTCCCTTATTAAACCATGGCTTGTCCCATTTTGGTTCTAAAGATATTGCTTTATCTAAAGCAATTACTGCATCATCAAACTTTCCTATTTTGTATAAGGTCCATCCTTTACTGTTCCAAGGTTTTGCCCAGGTTGGATTAAGTTTTGTCGCTTTGTCAAAAGCAGCCACAGCCTCTTCACTTTTCCCTTGATTTTGCAATGCCCATCCTTTACTGTTCCAAGGATTGGCCCAGGTTGGATCAAGCGAGATTAATTTGTCATAAAGCATTATTGCATCTTCAAATTTTTTTAATTTAACCAGAGATTCACCTTTATCGAACCAAATATTCTGCCAATAGGGTTTTACATAGGCATCTTTATTTAGTGATTTTACCTGATCATCTAAATTTCCTAGATTAACAAATGCTTTATCATACGAGGTTATAGCTAATGTATAGTTTCCTAGCTCATAATAGGCTTCGCCTTCTTTTATCAATGGAGCAGCCCAGCTAGGATCAAAGGTAGTTGCATTTTTGTAAGAGAGAATGGCTCTAGTAAAATCCTTAGCATTAAAAAATTTATTTCCCTGTTTATAAGACTGTATGGCATCTCTATTTTTGGAATCTAGAGATTTTTCTGTGATTTCAGTATTATTTGATAGAGATGAACTATTTGTTTGAGCAAAGGAGACATCGCTACTGTAAATTAAAATTAATACAAAAAGTGTAAAGATTATAGTAATACCTATAACATATTTTTGAAAAGAGGTATAGAATAACATGTACAAATAAACAAGTTCTATTTTATAAATAGATTAATTCACATTGTATTATTAAATATAAATAATATTGCAATCACTAAAATAATTATATAAAAATTTGAGTTATTTTTTTAGATATTATTCTACTTTTGATTATATATCTATAATAATACATTAGTATAATTGTTGTTACTATGCAACATTCAAACATAAATATATGGTCGATACGCATGAAATAATCAGCAGAAATACAATCTACCGTTAGAAAATCCACCTTTATTGGAAGGTATATGTCGTATTTTTATTTGTATTTTCTTGGTCTTAGTCTACATACTACACAAAGACATTAGTAATCTTTGGAGAGGACAATCAATGAAATTATGTTTCTGTATGGAACTAGATTAAGAGATTTGGTTCATGTCATATTTATTAACTTAAAAGAATATCAGGCTCGATAATAGATGAAACCATTATTCGGATTGGAAATTTACATTTTGGTTATGGTGCTGCATTGAACTAATTCATCGTTCTGTACTCGGAATCCATATCTCAGAGGAAAGAAATATGTGTGTTGCTGAAAAATTTATTCATTCACTAGTTGAAAAATATGGCAGACCTACCGTTTATAGTGACGGTGGTATATGGTATGATGAAGCGTGTAACGTAATTGGATTAAAACACTATCTGCCTCCATCATTTAAGAAAAGTTTGATGGAAAGAGATAACCAGTGTTTCAAGGATAGACCTGAATCTTTTGATGACTATTATCCATGTAGGCAAAATGACTGTAATCTATTTCTTGTATATAACTGGATACAATTCTTTGTATCTATGTATAATGATACAATAGCAAATAATACTTTTAATTTTATTTAAATGAGGTGAATATTATCTAAATTAACAGAGCCTCTAAAGTAATTGAATAATATTAAAAAATAATTATTCCAATAAAAAATTTTTCTTGTTTTTTTACTTTTTTCTATGTCTATATATGAGCATGAATTGACGATTTGAAAAGGATTTAAAAAATATTTAAAACTTTATTGAAAGGTATTTGAAGTGGATTTGGACTTGATCTGAAATACATTTGAAAAGCATTTGAAAATAATAAACATAAAAATAGATTCATAAATTTAATTTTCAGTAGAAATCTGTCCATTTGGTAAATAATTAACTCCTACGCATTTTAGGATTGAATATAGAATCTAATGTATTTCCAATAAGGACAAATGCTAGTCCTGTCAAGGCTATCAACAAGCCTGGTGGTATTAGCCACCACCAAAGACCTCTTGAGGCTGCCGCGGCAATATGGGCTTCGTGAAGGATTTGACCCCAAGTAGGAATAGAGGGATCCCCTAAACCGATAAAGCTTAGAGAAGCCTCAGCAAGAATCGCTCCTGGGACGGATACAGCTATGCTTGCAAAGGTTAATGGAAGTAGTTGGGGAATGATATGTCTAAAGATTATTTTGTAGTCAGGTTGTCCAATAAGCTTAGCTGCTTCAATATATTGAAAAGTTTTAATCTGTAATGCCAAACTTCTTGATATTTTAGCTGTCCCCATCCATCCAAAGAAAATTAAAAATAAAACTATTAGAAATATACTTCTCCCTATAAACAATGATAATATGATTAGAATGGGTAGTGTGGGCAAAGAATAAAAAATGTCATTAATTCTCATTAAGCCCTCATCTGTTCTTTTTCCTTTGTATCCAGCAATTACACCATAGATCAGGCCTATAGCAATAGAAATAGTAGAAACAGATAAGCCAATAAATAGAGCAACTGGAGCTCCCCAGACAAGTCCAACTGTTAAATCCCTACGTAATTCATCTGTCCCCATTAATCCAAATCTTTCACCTCCAAGAATTAATTTAGAATCTATTACATTATCTCCCTCATTAAATGAATAGAATTTAATATTGAAAGTATAATTCCCTTTCAAAATTGATGGTTTTTCAGTATTGGAAAATAACATTATTTCAGGTTTTGAAGAATCTTGTTTATATTGATATAATTTTAGGTAATTAAGTAGCGTTTGGTGGATTAAACTGTCTGTAGAAAATATTCTTCCGAAGGTAACGGTTTGGTTGATACCAGAAATTGATGGAGTCATTGAATCGAAATAAATATCTATTTGACGGTTGTCCGGACGTAAAATTTCTATTTCAATTGCAGGGGGAATTTCTTTTTTATGTAAAGAATAAGTTATCATAAAATCGTTTGGTGAGATATCATAGTCATAATTAACCTTATATGAATGAGTTGTGACATTAATTCCATTTTCATTTGTATTTGATATTGTTACAGAATTATAGTTATTATTTAAATGGTTTTTTTTCTCAGCAATATCCGAAGAAAGAATTATATGTTCTGGTATTTTTTTCCCAAAAAAACCGCCAAAATTACTCCAAATAGGTGATGCAAGACGGGGATTATCTATCCAATAATTTGGATTATTCCATTCTTTAAAAGAGTTAAATGGTATCCCAAAAAAGGCATACACTGTCATAGATATTAGAAATAAGAGAATAACTATTCCTGCAATACCGCTTTTTTTCCGTTTAAATTCGGATAGGATAGATAGATAATGACCCTTGTTACTAAGGGTTTCTTTTTTATTTTTTTTAATTGTTTTTTTATTGTTGGTAGTTTCTACACTTTCGTTTTGAGTATTATAATTGGAATTATTGTTGTTATTTTTGATTTTCTCCTTGTCTTTATTTAGTTTACTCATTTAGTTTCACTCGTGGATCTAAATATGCATAAATAATATCTATAAGAAAAACAGTAATAAGGAATATTAATGTAGAAACATAAGTTAGACCAATAATAATAGGTACATCCATTAATCCAATAGCATCGAAGTATAATTTTCCCATTCCTGGCCAATCAAAAACCACTTCTACGGTGAAAGCTCCCCCAAATGATCCAGCAAGTCCCAATGCAATCATAGTAACTATTGGTGGCGCCGCATTCTTCAAGGCAGATGAATATAGTATTTTCCTTTTAGGAATACCCATAGCAAATTTCGCTTTGATAAAATCCTCATTTAATATTCCTGAAACTATATATCTTACAATATATGCAACAGAACCAAATCCAAGAATTACCATTGTTATAAATGGAAGAATCATGTGATATAACAAATCACCAATATAATACGGACTATCTGGAGGAGTAAATGGAGTTGATCTAGCTGGAAATATATTAAGTGAAAATGCAAAAATAAATATCATTATCATTCCAAACCACCAAATAGGAATGCTATTGCTGAAAACGGCAAAAATAGAATTGGCTTTGTCTAATTTTGATTCTGCTTGATTTGCTAAAAATACACCTAAAAATATACCTATTATAGCAATAACAAGTGTTGAAGTTGTAAATAATAACAGTGTCTTGGGAATTTTTTCAATGATAATATCTTTTACAGATGATGATCCAGAATCACTAACGAAAAAGCTAGACTTTCCAAGGTCTAGCAGCATAACCTTAAACAAAGTATTTAGAAAACGATTTGGAGAATACCATGGTTCTTCCAACCCCAAATTTTTTATTTGAAGCGTAATTTGCTGACCGATGTATTTTTGGCGTTCTGTAAGATCTTTAAACTCAATTTTTTGATTACTTAAGCCATCTATTACATTAAATTTTACAGCTTCTTTAATTACATTATCCATCGTAGGGCCTAAAAGAGAAATAGTTAGAACAAGAATTGAAAATAATACAATGAACATATTGATGATTCTTTTACATAAAAAAAACAAGAATCCAGATGCCATTCAAAGAAAGTAAATAGTATATAATATTAATACTATTGTTTACTTTTATTCTAGTTTTATATTCATGGTTTTTCTAAAATTGAACATGACATAGAGTAGATATCTGTAATAAGTAGCAAGATATCCGGTGAGTAAAAATTTATTGGCAAAAATTAGTCAATTATTATATTTATCAAGTCACGCTCATGGTTGGTGCCTATCTAATTAGGCATATGTAAAATATTTAAATATATATCCAGATGTAATTATTTAATTCGCGTTACCTTAATCTAACTAAAATATTAACAGGAAAAATCAATCAATCAATTTTCTATTAATTATCTATTTGATCAAATTTTTTTATTACGTGGGGAAGATTGTCAAGTAAATCACTTGCTGCCATGTGGAGTCCTACATTATGGTATGCTAAGATTCCTGCAAGACCATTAAAATAAACTGATGTACAGGCTGCGTCAAAAGAATTCATTTTACTGAAAAATCCTGCTGCCAGTCCAGCTAAAACATCTCCTGTTCCACCTACTGTCATTGCTGGGGTACTTCTTTCAATAACTGCAGTTCGTTCTCCATTTGAAATTATATTTTTCCATCCTTTAAGAATAATTGTAATACCATATTTGTTTGCATTTTTCACAACATCTTCAATCTGTTCATTAATATTGATATCCTGATTACTTAAATCTGTATTAAAAAGTCTCATGTATTCACCACCATGAGGAGTAATAATGCAACGTGTTTCTCTTATTTTGGGCAAAATCTCTGGGATTAAAGCAGACGCATCTAGTACAAGTTTTGTTTTATTTTTTAATAGTATTTCAATTAAACTAAGTAATGCTTCTTTTTTGGCAATACTCATTCCCATTCCAATTGCTGAAGAATGTACTTTCTTTGGTAGAGTCTTTATTAATCTTGAGGCAGAACCCATTGTTAATTTTTCATCAACTAAAGGCAATACTATAAGATCAGGAGAATAAGATCTTGTCGCTTCTACATTGATACTTGGGATTGCTGTATATACTAAATCTGTACCGGATCGGAGTGCTGCTATGGATGCCAATATAGGCGCTCCATGGTAAATCCTATTCCCTCCTACCACAAGTACAATTCCATTATCTCCTTTTCTTGATGAAATTTTTCTAGATACTAAAATTTTTTTTATTGTATCATCATTTATAGATATTAATTCATAAGAGTTCAACATTTTAATACGAGGAGTATAAGCAATAAACCTTGATTTTATTTTTTGCTGATTATCTAATTTCTAAAACAGGTTTAAAAGGTCGACCCGGAACATTTAAAGAAAGAAAGAACAGAAGATCTTGTGAAGAATATGTTTTCCATGTCAAAGCCCATCGAGATAGTTTTTACCGGCAAAAAATTACCTTCATTAAACTCACCAAATTTAATCTGCGGATTTCCAGGAACGGGGTTAGTAGGGAAATTAGCAGTAGATTATTTGATAAAAGAACTTCATGCTATTCATTTTGCAGATCTTTTTTCATGTTATTTTTCACCACAAGTAGTAATACAAACAGATGGGACAACCAATATAGTAAAAAATAGTCTTTATTATGTTAAGAGCAATAAGGCCAGTACAAACAAAAAGCAGATTGAAAATCTAGGTAAGGGGGACAGGGAGGTAGATCAATCAATTGAAAAACAGACGAATGCCTCCAAATTAGATACTATCTTAAAAGAGTCAGAGGGTAAATTATTTTCTTCTAATGATCTAATTCTTTTAACCGGCGATTCACAGCCAGTAGTTCCAGGGTCGGAATATGTATTATCTGAACAACTTTTAGATTTAATCACAAAATTCAAGATATCGAATATTTTCTCACTTGCATCATATGTTACCGGTACATTTGTAAATGATCCAAAAATCTACGGTACAGCAACCAATTCAGAGATTGTCAAATCATTTAGGTCTTTTAATATTTCAACACTTGATAATGGAAATATTACAGGAATGAATGGACTAATACTTGGATTAGGAAAACTTCGTGGAATCGAAGGAACGTGTTTATTAGGTGAAACTTCTGGATATGTAATCGATGCAAAAGCATCAAAAAATCTTTTAGAAATTTTGAATAGAATCTTAGGAATTAAAATAAATATGGAAGAAATTAATAAAAGATCTAAGGATACAGAAATTCTTATTAAAAATTTAGAACAACAAATGATGGCAAAATCTGGGCAATATCCACAAAATATTTCACCCGAAGAACAGGATGAAGAAATGACGTTTCCTCAAAATAGGAAATCTAATATGGGTTACATAAGTTAATTTATTTACATTAAATTTATTTTTTTTAAATTCAATCACATGATTTTCCTATATATCTCATAGCCTCAAATCAATTTTATGGGAAATTTAATAACTAATTTAACTAGTCAATTTCATTTCAATACCTTGTCAATCTAAAAGAATATTAGTATTATTTGTTTATTATGATTATGTCTTTTTATCCAAAAATTATGATATTATTGGGATTATCAACAACCTTAATCCTCACAATTATTTCAATTGAATTAGGATTTGCTATGAATTCAGGAGTTTCTTTTTTGTCTTTAAGTCAAAATTTTAATCATAATAACAATAGTCATACTAATAGTAATAGTAATAGTAATGTTCTCAATAATAGTATTGATAACGAAACAGAAAATTGGTTAACATTTTCAAATAGCAAGTTTGAACTTAAATATCCGTCTAACTGGAATGTAGAAAAAAAATTATCAAAGTTTCACGTACTAGACTTCAAATTAATTAAACATGATCCATATACTTTTGTTGGAATTTCTTTTTCATCTCTATCAAATTCAGAAGAATTTACAAATCAAATGATCCTAGATCAATCCGAAAAGTTTGGTAATTCCCTATCTTCTTCTGGTTATGAAGTTTATGAAGTTTTAGAAAAAAATCTAACGAAGTATACAATAGATGGTAATCCTTCATCTTTTCATATTGTAAAATACAAGTATGCAGAGAATGGTCTTGATGGTAAAAGTATGGAAGTTTTTTCTATTATTAATAAAAATCTATTCACATTAACATATCAATCTACAGTTGAGAATTTTGATAAAGACTTGCCAATAGTTGAACGAATGATAGATTCCATAAAAATATCGGGCTGATAATAATCTCAATTTCTTTTGTCCTAATTTAATAATATCGAAACTGGGTAATTTAAAGACGATGTAGTAATATATAATTAACAATTGCTTCAAAAAATCATTTAACCTTATCCAAAAACATAAAGAATGGTTCAATAACTTCATTTTCTTGTATTTATGGAACTTCATGGACAATTTGATCCTAAAAATATCGAAAATGAAATACGATATTACAAAAAAAAAATAAAATATGAAGAGTATATTAAAAATGAAATAGATAATCGGTATAATAAAAAAATAATAGGCTATGTTGATGGTCCTCCAACCATGAACGGAGAACCTCATGCAGGCCATCTTAGAGGACGAATAATAAAAGATTTATGGTTCCGTTTTTATACGTTAAAACAAAACAAAGTAATATTTAGACCAGGATGGGATACCCAAGGTCTACCAGTCGAATTACAAGCAGAAAAAGAATTAGGATTAACTGGAAATAAGACAGAAAATATTAATAAAGTAGGAATAGAAAAAATTGTTGAAACATGTAAATCTATTGTTGAAAAATATAACAAGAAATGGATAAAAGTAGATCAATTGTTAGGAATGTCTTTTGATTATGATGATGGGTATTGGACATTTCACGATGATTATATTGAAAAAGAATGGTCATATCTGAAAACTGCTTGGGAAAATGGAATCTTACAGGAAGGTTTTAGAGTAGTAGCCTATTGTCCATCTTGCCAAACTTCTCTCAGTAATTCTGAAGTGAACCAAGGATACAAAACTGTTGAAGATCCATCATTTTATTATAAAGTAAGATTAGTAGATGAAGATGCATATTTGATTGTTTGGACTACTATGCCTTTTACGCTAGTTACTGATGAGCTTGTTGGAGTAAATCCAGAAGCGACCTATGTTTATGTTGAGACAAATAACCAAATCTGGATCATAGGAGAAGATAGATTGAAAGATTTAATGAACGAATTCCATATAGAAAATTATAGCATAAAAAAAACTATAAAAGGTGATCAGCTAGATGGTAAATATTACATACACCCATTATTAGATTTAATTCCAGAACTTAAAAAACTGGCAAATTCACAATCAATTCATTTTGTAGTATCTGAAGATTTTGTAGATACAACAACCGGTAGTGGAATAGTTCATTTATCTCCTGCTAATGGTGAAGAAGATTTCAATATAGCTAAAAAAAGGCATATTCCTATTTTCGTTCCAATTGACGACAGAGTAATGTTTACAGAGCAAGCTGGAGTATTTAGTGGATCTTTTGTACGTGATGTTGATGAGAGAATTGTACAAATCATGAAAGATTTGAATGCAAGTATAAAAATTGGCAAGGTAAAACACCAATACCCAACATGTTGGCGCTCTCATCATAAATTAATTTGGTTAGCTAGACGAGAATATTTTTATATGATAGATAAATTAGGTGATAAATCTCTGGAGGCAGCAAATGGAGTAGAATATTTTTTTGAAGCTCCAAAAAATCGATTTACCGAAATAATAAAAGAAAAAGTACCTTGGTGTATATCTCGAGAACGTATTTGGGGTACTCCTCTCCCAATTTGGGTTTGTACTAATTGCGGACAAAAAGAATTAATATATAATAAACATGATCTCCAATCAAAATCATGTAACCTTGTTAGAGATAAAGATGGAAAAATTAGTTTAAAATCTATAGAAAAAAATAATTTTAAAGCGAAAAATTTTCATTCTTCTACCAACAACAATAATCAAGATGTCGATGAAAAACATTTTGAACTACATCGACCATGGATAGATAAAGTACAAATAAAATGTTCAAAATGTGAATCATTAATGACAAGAGAGCAATATGTTCTTGATACATGGCATAATAGTGGAGCTGCTCCTTTTGCATCATTTAGTAATAATGAGTATAAGGATTTAATTCCTGCATTATTTTTAACTGAAGGAATTGATCAAACTAGAGGTTGGTCATATTCGTTGTTATTATTAAATGTAATTTTAAAAAATGAATCAATTGCTCCATTCAAATCTTTTCTTTTTCAAGGGCATGTATTAGATGAAAAGGGTAATAAAATGAGTAAAAGCGCTGGAAATGTAATTGAAGCAAATTTAATGCTTGAAAGCAATCCTGTGGATCTTGTTCGATTCTATTTTATCTGGAAATCATCACCAATAGAAGCTTTAAATTTCAGTATTAAAGAAATGATTTCCAGGCCTTACCAAGTTCTCAGTACTCTTTATTATTTACACCTTTATTTAAAACAAAATAGTATTCTGGATAATTTTGATAGAAATGTACATAATCTGAGATGGGTAATTGATAATAATTTACTAGAACTACCAGAAAAATGGCTACTTTCAGTATTACAAAATTTAATTAAAGATGTTAGTATATCATTTGAAAATTGTAGATTTCATGAAGGAACAAAAGCTATTGAAGAATTTGTTATCAATAATATTAGTCAAACTTACATACCACTTACAAGAAATTATATTTGGAATGATCATATTGAACAAATAAATCGAAGGCTTGCAATTTTTGCAATCTTAGATTTTGTACTAGAAAAAATTAATATCATTCTTCATCCTGTATCTCCGTTTATTACAGAATACCTTTATCTGACATGTTTTACTAAAATGAAAAATCTGAAAGAGTTCGATTTTGTTTCTAGAACAAGTTTACTTCTATGTAAATGGCCTGATTTGAACGAATCTCTAGTAGACAAAAACCTTGAGTATATTTTTGAAAAAATAAAAACAATTATTTCTTTAGCAAATTCTGCAAGAATGAAAGCAAAAATCAAGAGGAGATGGCCGATAACAGAAATAATAATATGTTATTTTTCAGAGAATCAACAATTATTACACTATAAGAATGATATAAATAATAATGTAGCTAATACCTTTGATCAACTACTATTAGATTTATCTAGAGAAGAAATTTCTGAAATTTTGAAAAATCAATTGAATGTACAAACCTATCGGATAATACAAATTTATGCATCAAACAAGGTCGAAAAAATATTAGAAATGATGAAAGCTAACCTTCCGGTGATACCTTCAATTAAAATTATTCGAAAGAATATTGCACCAAAGGTTAAATCTGATATAAACAAAGTCGTAACAGAGTTTGAAAAATTAGATAAAAGAAAAGTACTTGAAAGGATTAAAGAGTTCAATAAATTTCACTTGATTTATGATGAAATATCTTCTTCTTCAATTGATATAGACGAGAACGATTTGGAGATATCATTTTCAATTAAAGATAATTATGTAAATACTGAAAAAGAAAATTTAATAATATTCTTGCCTATAAATAGGGACCAAAATCTTATCATACAGGGTTTAGTTCGAGATTTAGCTAGAAATTTACAACAGTTAAGGAAAGAAAAATCTTACAACCCAACAGAAATTCTCTCAACCGCATATATTAGCAATTTGGAAAATGAGGAGGTATCTTCTTTGTCTAAATATATTAGTGATTTAACGTATCTAGTACGAGTCAAGACTATAGTTTTATCTGAAGAAGAGAAAGAAGGTGTTCAATATAAAAATGTGGATATTGATGGAAGAAAATTAAGT
>DATFCH010000132.1:0-2677 GCA_035253345.1 Nitrososphaeraceae archaeon | reverse complement strand
TTTATTTATTTATTTATTTATTTATCTATTTAGTTTGGTGCATCAATTTGCATTTTATTTGGGTTTGTTTACATTTTGAGACGATATGATATATTCATTTACCCATTCTTGAGTTAATACACCAGATTCTACTAAATTAACCAAAGCATTAGCTGATGCTGTTCCACTAACTTTTCCTGTTTTTTTCCTGATTTGTCGCCACTTTAATTGAGTATTTCCGCTTTTGGAAGAATATATAATCCCTAAAATCTCTTTTGCATTTACAAAAGTCATTTCTCTAATATGTTTCAAAGTTACTTTATCAACTGCTTCAATATATATAGCCCCTGGTCCGTCTTCTCTTTCTGGAAAGACTTCGTAATCGCGTAAATAACTTTCAGGAATAAAAGATTTACAAGTACTAACAATAATAAATTTTCTAAAACTTTCAAGTGATGCACTAGTATCTATATTAACCAATACAATCTATAAAGACAAACTGCCATTTATCAAGTTTATGAAAAAAATTTTCTTTAGAAGTTTATCAGAATCTGTATTTGATATTATTATAAATTTTAAACTGTTGGTTAGACCCTATATAAAATAGAATTTCTAAATATTTTTAAAATCAAAACAAAATAAAAGAAAAAAAAAGAAAAAAAATTTTAATAGATAAATTATTTATATATACTTCCTGAATCTGATTTCTTTATCTCTATGGTCACTTTGTCTCCTACTTTAATATTCAAATCCTCATAGTCTTTCATACTTACTTTGAATGTAGGATTGTCTCCTGTCATACCTCCTCCGCCGCCCATACCTCCGGAAATCATTTTTGATATATCACCCATTGCTTTTGGTAAGTTTTTCATTAAATCTTCGGGAGAGGTAAATGCCATAACATTAGGACCAAAAGGATTCATTCTTTTATCACTTCCAGGTTTGTAGTCGTGAGCGTCTGAGAATGTTACATAAACATAAGGACTACCGTCTTGTGTTGCCTCAATTCTCGAGGCAATAAATTCTCTTTTCATTCTATGTAAACTGGTAGTGATTTCAATTTATAATTTTGGATATTTTAAAATCTATTCCCTAAAGTATCATAAACCTGTTCCATTTTTCAAATTAATCGAAAAATTTATTAAATTAGTGAAGATAATTTATGCTTTTCTATATCCAATTTATGATATTTATAATAAAACTGATTTTTATCTAGAAGTAATTTCCTTTAGATAAAGATCGCTATCAAGCTTTGAAAACAACGAAAGATCTATTTCAGCACCTGGAGACATAATTTGTTGTAAATACTTACCAGCATCTTTATTCGTCCACCATGCTTCACCAAATTTATTTTGTAAGTAAACATCCAATTCTTTAGCCCTAACTGCTGCGAATAAATAACTAGGAACATACATTATTGCATCTGGAAGAATATGATGTAACATCCAATATTCTCCCGGGATTTCAATGCCAGTAAAATCCTTTAGTAATTTTGAATAAAGTAAATTAGATTCATTTATATTTAAATGGTCTTTCCAGAAACTTGATTTGAACAGAGAATTGGCAGAATAAAATGTAACAAAAAATAATTCCATGCAATTAGTTCTCAATATCAATTTATCTAATAAATTGTCATCATCATCATTTATCCCTACTATTGATTTTAAAAAAATTTTATTCTTTGTTATACGTTCTAATAATATAGAAAAGATTTCTGCAATACCCATAGAAATATAATATTTTTTCCAATATTCGATTTCGGGATTTATAGAGCTAGCATGCATAGCATGTCCAGACTCATGAAAGCACCCTTGTAAATCAAAATAAGGACTTTCAGATTTATATAAAATTCTGATATCATAAGGTATTTGAACAAAAAAGCATATTGGAGAAGGATATTTATTTTCTCTATCTTTTACATCAAAATTAATCCGGTTCAGGTCAAAACCTAATGTTTTTAAAATTCGTTGTATTTCATTTATAGGATTAATTTTTATAAATGTATTGTCAAAATCCTTATAAATTTTATTACGAAAAAAATAGAAATCGTCATAGTATTCCGGATCTCTATTCAAAATTTCTTGAGCTACATATTGAAGAGATTTCTTGAATGGCTTTTTAGCTTTATTTCCAATATGTTCAACAAATTCTATAAATTTTGTGTATGTTATTTTTTCATTCATTAAATATCCTGTTAGCGGATTTAATTGGTTATGATTATCATTATGCATATTATTATTATTATTATTATTCTGTAGGCTAGATAGTGTTATGTAAAGGGAGCGGATCTTTTCAAACCTATCATAAATAACCGGAGAAATATATTTTGTTTTCTCGATAAATTCATCAAAAACTTTCTTTCTTTTAGATGAATCCTTTTCAAGGTGATTGAACTGTCTCCATGTGTTCCAATTAATTTTTTTATTGTTAAAAGTCAGGCTTGAAACTATTTTTTTTGTTCTTGTATCATATAGCTTAAGTTCTAAGTTTTTAGTTGAAGATTGCACAAAATTCTCTATAACTGAAACAAAAAGATCATCCGGTTCCTTGAAGTGTTTTAAATATAATTTTGAATTTAGCAATCTTATTCTTGCAAGAGAAAGGATTGCCTCTTTTGAGAATTCAAGTCCGGCATATCTTTTATATATTTCATCGTTTTCTGCCATTAAAAGATATTCATCAATCTTACACCATTGTT
>DATFCH010000131.1:0-12964 GCA_035253345.1 Nitrososphaeraceae archaeon | reverse complement strand
ATATCTGAAAACTAGGAAACAAATAAGAATGTTTAATATTAAAATTTTATATTAAAAATTATATTCGAATAATCTAGATTCATTGTAAAGAATGCTGTGATAGTGCTTGGTTTAAAAGTAAAATAGTCCTCAGATGTTTTGCTAAATCAGTCACAGTGATGATTCCAATTAATTTTCCATTTTCCATAATTGGTAATCTTCTTATTCTATTATTAACCATTCTTTGAACCGCTACATCAATAGTAGTATCTGGAGAAGCAAAGGTTCTTATTTTCGACATCATTTCGCCTACTTTTACGCTCGATAATCTTAGATCTTTGAGACAAATTTTTTTGATAAAATCTCTTTCTGTGATTATTCCAATTGGTTGTTCACCAGATAATACAATCAACGAACTAACTCCTTTTTCATTCATCATTTGCGCAGCTTTTAACGCAGAATCATTTTCGGAGATCATAAGTAAATCTTTGCTCATTATGTCGCGAACTGATTCGTCCATGGCAATGAAATATATTATAAAAAGAAAACCTTATAATTCTATCAATTGAAATTATATTTATTATTTAAATTACCTTTTTTGATCCAAAAATATTAATTCGTAATATGTAATTTTTTTACATCATTAAAATGTTAACAGTTGGAATCCCTGTTTTTCCTGGAAGTAACTGTGATAAAGATGTTTATAATGTTTTAACCAAAATTTACAAAGTTAATGCTGATTTTATATGGCACAAAAAAGATAAAATAAAAAATTATGATGCCTTGATTATTCCAGGAGGGTTTTCATTTGGTGATAGACTTAGGGCAGGTATAATAGCCGCACATAGTCCTATTATTAAAGAAGTCAAAAGACATGGAAACCAAGGAATACCGATTTTAGGGATTTGTAATGGATTTCAAATACTAGTGGAATCAGAATTACTACCGGGAGCCTTGATAAAAAATAATTCATTAAAATTTATGTGTAAATGGACTGATCTTAAGGTTAGTAATACCAATACTCCCTTTACAATTTCATTTCATACTAACGAAAAATTTACTATCCCTATAGCTAATGGAGAGGGTAGATATATGGTTAATGAAGACCAGTTAAAAGAAATTAGAAAAAAAAATCAAATTGTATTTAGTTATGTTACCGAAGATCCCAATGGATCCATTGATTCGATAGCTGGGGTTTGTAATGATAGTGGAAATATTGTCGGAATGATGCCTCATCCAGAAAGAGCTTGTCAAAAGGAACTAGAGCTTTTCGGATTAAATAGTAGGGCAATGAGTGTTTTCGATTCATTAATAACTTTTTTAAAAAAAATAAGCACATAAATAGTTAAATTCATAATGCAATTATTTGGAAATATTAACTAAAGCCGAATTAAAATATTTTAAAAAACAATTAAAAAGAGAACCAAATAATATTGAAAAAGAGATTGTTGGTGCTCAATGGTCAGAACATTGTTCATATAAATCTTCTAAAAAATACATAAAACTTCTTCCGACCAAAGGAGATCGAATATTGGTAGGTCCTGGTTACGATGCCGGTGTTATTGATGTTGGCAATGATGAAGTAATTACTATTCATATTGAAAGTCATAATCATCCATCAGCTATTGAACCATATGGGGGGGCAGCAACTGGAATAGGCGGTATAATTCGTGATATTATTTCAATGGGTACTATGCCTATTGCTTTACTAAATTCATTGAGATTTGGTCCAATATTTCAAGCTCCTAATAGTCAAGTGAAAGGTTCTCTTGATAAAGTAAATAATCGGTTTTCGCATTCTAAATGGTTGTTAAAAAACGTAGTGAGAGGAATAGCAGATTATGGAAATTGTATTGGAATCCCTAACATCGGTGGAGAGATAGAGTTTGATGAATCATTTGAGGATTATTGTTTAGTTGATGTTGCCTCAATTGGATTTGGAAAAAAGAATGATCTAGTACGCAATATTGTTCATACTAATGATATTATTATTTTGGCAGGTAATTCAACAGGAAGGGATGGAATACATGGGGCATCATTTGCTTCGAAGGAATTGGAACAAGAGAATAGATCCGCAGTACAAATTCCCGATCCATATATGGAAAAATTATTGATCGATGTAACTAGAGAAGCGATAGAAGATAATTTATTAAAAGCTGTGAAGGATCTAGGAGGAGGAGGATTATCATGTTGTCTCTCTGAAACATCAGCAAATTTAGAGAAAGGATTTGACGTTGACCTTTCGAAAGTTCATTTAAAATATCCTGACATGAACCCAGCAGAAATAATGATATCAGAGTCACAAGAAAGAATGCTATATATTATTGGTAAAAACGAATATCGGAATTTTACGAAAATTCTCAAGAAATATGAAGTTCCTTTCTCAGTGATTGGATCTGTAAGGAACCATAAAAATTTAGTAGTTTACAATAAAAATAAAATTATTGCTAAAATGCCTTCAAAATTGATTGCCTATGCTCCATTATTAAATCGAAAAGGTATAAAGCCGAAATATATAGACGACTTGAGAATTAAGAAATCTTTGCCAAAACTACCCAATGATTTAAACGAGACTGTTTTAAACATGTTATCAAATCCGACCATTTCTCTAAAAAATTGGATCTTTCAACAGTTTGACCAAGAAATAGGATTAAGAACCATTCTAAAACCAGGAATGACAGATTCAGCGGTTTTAAAATTAAATGAAAATAAATACATTTCAATCAAGTTGGATGGAAATTCTAAATTATGTTATCATGATCCTTATCAAGGAGCCTTATCATCTCTCTCCGAATGTAGAGCTAATATAGTGTGCTCCGGTGGTATGCCTTTAGGAATTATTGATCATTTACAATTTGGAAATCCCACAAATCAAGATATTTTTTGGGCATTTCAAAAAAGTATACAGGCTATCATTAAATTTGGTAAATTTAATAAAATTCCAGTAGTGGGGGGAAAAGTGAGTTTTTATAATGAAACTAAGAATGGACCAATTAAACCCAGTCCAGTTATAGGAATGATTGGATTAATAGAAGACAAGAAGAATATTCTGAATTCCATTCCAAAAAATGACGATACCCTGTATGTTATAGGGTTTACTTCTAATGAGATGGGAGGCTCTGAATATTATCAATATCTGAACGGCATCAATGGTGGCGAGGTTCCCAAAGTAGATTTAAATTCTGATTACTCAAATGCCAAATTAATATTAAAATTGAATAAAAAAGGTCTGATCAATAGTGCTCATGATTGTTCGAAGGGAGGCATGGCCATTGCTTTGTCAGAAATGGCAATAGGAAGTAACTGCGGGATTGAGATTAATTTAGACAAGATACCTAATAATTGCGATAGATTAGACAATCTTTTATTTTCAGAAACACCTTCCCGATTTATCATAGGTACGAAACACGAGGAAGAAATTGAAAAAATATTAAATAAGTACGATAGGCTACCATATGCAAAAGTAGGAAAGGTTTCAAATCTCGATAATAAAATAATTTTTGAACATAACAACAAGCAGATAGTAAATATTGATTTAAAAATTGGAAAAAAATATTATGAAAATCTATACAATATAATGAAGAATGAATAAACAATATATTTACAAGAAAATAAAATATTTGCCACTCTACAATAGCATTAAAATATTTTAGTTAATAATAATAAAGTATTCTAAATGGTAAGGGAAAATTGTGGGGTTGTTGGAGTTTTTTCTCTTGATAATAAAAATGTAATTCCAATTCTAATAGACTCCTTACGTGCTCTACAACATCGGGGCCAAGAATCATGGGGTATAGCTGTTCCTGATAAACAACCATTCAAACAACTAGGCCTAGTTTCTAGCTATGCAACCAATTTTAAAACTATTATAAAAAAGTTCAAATCTAATGCTGCAATAGGACATGTCAGATATTCTACCTTTGGCAAGAGCACAATAGAAAATGCCCAGCCATTAAAAGTTAAAGATCTCTGTATTGCCCATAATGGCACAATTGCAAACATTGAGGAAATGGCAAATATGGTCGGTGGATGTACGTTTACACCTCAAAACATGAGCGATACCCTGATAGCAGCTAAAAGACTTGTAGAACATCTTTCTAATAATATGAACATGAAAGATTCTATTCAAATTCTCAAGCAAGAAATGATAGGTTCATTCTGTTTTACTTTTTTGACTGATCAGGGCTCAGTCTATGCAGCAAGAGATACGAAGGGTTTTAGACCTTTAGTGTTAGGGTTCCATCAAGAATCTAATACGTATATTGTTGCATCCGAATCATGTGCTTTTTCTGCAGTAGATGCTTATCTTTTAAGAGATATAGAACCTGGAGAAATAATTAAGCTTAGCAATAAAGGATTGGAAACTGAAATATTTTCAGCTGAAACCCCTCACGCACATTGTGCATTTGAATATACTTATTTTGCTCATCCTGTGAGCATAATGGAGGGTGTAAATATTTATTCAGCACGGAAACGGATTGGAGAATTTTTGGGCAAAATCTTTCCAATTGATTCGGCTGATATAGTAATTCCAGTCCCAGACTCTGCCAGACCTGCTGCATTAGGTTATGCTCAACAGACAGGTCTGCCCTTTGAGGAAGGTTTGGTAAAAGATAGACACATAAATAAAGGAACCCTGAGAAGTTTTATAGAACCATACCAATCAGATAGAGTTGAAATCAATAAGGGAATTCTTCCCATCAAAGATATTATCAATAACAAAAATGTCATAGTAATAGATGATAGCATAATCAGAGGAACAAGTTCGGAGTCTATCATCAGAACCATTCGAAATGCTGGAGCAAAAAAAATCTATATGATAGTCACTTACCCCCCTGTAAGATATCCATGTTACGCTGGGATTGATTTTCCGTCAATGGATGAGTTATTAGCTAATCAATATACAATAAAAGAAGGAAAAGAACTAGACGTTAATTCAAAAGTCAGCAAACTTATAGGTGCAGATGAAGTATTTTACAACAATACCACTAACCTTGCTAAGGCAATAGGAATATCTGAAGAGGAATTATGCTTTACATGTTCTACTGGGAATTATAGTCCTTTAGGTATAACTCCAAAATTCAGAACTAGAAGAGAAATTAAAGGAGAAGACAACTAAATACTATATAGTCTGAAATAATAAGATATGTTATCATTAGGTTGGAAATTATGAATTCAATTAAAGCATTCGCAATTGATATTGATGGTACTTTAACTGAGAATGGCGGAGGCATAATACATCTTCCTGCATTTCAACATCTAAAAACTTTGGAAAAGTTGGGTTATAAAATCATTTATGTGACTGGAAGATCCTCAATTGAAGCCTATATTTTATCTGTGTTTGGGGGAACAACAAAAATTGCAGTTGGGGAAAATGGAGGAGTGGTTACTTTGAGCCCAACAGAACATATACTATTTGGTAATAAACATAAATGTATTATGGCTTATAATATTTTAACATCAAATATTGACAATGTCAAAAAGAAAAATGTTTTCGAACGAATGACCGAAGTTGTCTTGGAAAGAACTTTTGATATCGAAATTGGTAAAAAAATTTTAAAAGAAAATAATTTAGATATTGATCTTTTTGACAGTAAATATTCTTTTCATATTAATAGTAAAGGAATTAACAAGGCTACTGGTTTAGCAAAAGCATTAGATATCTTAAAAATAAGCCCGTCTGATACGGTAACAATTGGTGATAGCGAAACTGATATTCCTTTATTTGAATTCTGTGGTTATAGCATTGCTTTAAATCATTCTGATGAAAATGTAAAATCAAAAGCAAATCACGTTGTCTCTGGTAATGAAGGGAAAGGGTTAGTAGAGGCATTAGATTATATTGCACTGAATTTTTTTGGTAAAAATGCTGTCGAATGAGTCTGAATAAAGTAATAGAACAGATAAGGGTTATAGTTAATAAAGCACTTTATGATCTAAAATTTGAAAAAATTACCTTTGATATATTTGAACCTCCGAAAAAGGAATTTGGTGATCTAACAACAAATGTATCTTTTTTATTGGGGAAAAAAATTCAGAAAAAACCATATGAAATAGCAAGACAACTTGTTTCCAATTCTATAAATGAACAATTGAAAATGTCAGATCAGTTTTCTTTGATATATAATGCTAATGCCCATCCATCAGGACATATTAATTTTAGTATTAATTTTAAAAATTTCAACAAATTCTTGATCGAAATTCTCAAACAAGACAATATTTTATTTCCTGATATAGGCAAAAATACAAAAATAACTATTGAACATACAAGTGTAAATCCTAATAAAGCTCTACATATTGGACACCTCAGAAATGTCATAATAGGTGATTCATTATATAGGTTACTTAAACTCACAAACCATGACGTACATGTACTGAATTATATAGATGATTCTGGTGTTCAAATTGCTGATCTAATTGTTGCGTTTAAATTTGCTGGCTTTAATCCTAAGTATGATGATCAATCTATAAAATTTGACCATTACTGTGGAGATGTATATGTGAAAATAAACGAATTATACAAAACTGATGCTGATTTACTCGCAAAACGAAAATTAATAATTCAGGAGATCGAAAAAGGAAAAACAGAACTAGCAGAATTTACAAATTTTATTGTTGAAAAAATTGTTCAACAACAACTTTTAACGGCATGGAGAATTAAAGCTAGATACGATTTGTTGGTTAGTGAGTCACAAATTTTATTATCTAATCTTTGGAAAGATACATTTTCCCTATTAAAGCATAAAAGAATAATTCATTTTTCCCAAGAAGGTAAAAATACTAATTGTTGGATATTCAAAGATGACACTAATGAAGAAAAAGTAATAGTAAGAGGTGATCAGACCGCTACTTATATTGCAAAAGATATATCATTTGCAGTATGGAAACTAAATCTAGTAAAAGATCCTTTTACCTATTTAGAATTTTGTATACAGTGGGATGGTACAATATTATGGAAAACTGTAATAAACAACCAATCTTCCCAAAACTATAATTCCACTTTATCTCTTTATAATAAAAATGCTGAGATGGTAATAACAATAATTGACTTAAGACAAGCTCGGTTGCAAAAAATTATTTCTGAAATCATTGAACGTATTTCAAATAGTGGTATTACTAAAAAATATGTTTATCTTGGATATGAAACAGTTACTCTTAGTCATTCAACAGTTCAATCAATTGGATTTGAATTAGAAAAAATAAGTAGCAAAGTTGTACATATGTCTGGTAGAAAAGGAATCTTTATCAATGCAGATACTATTTTAGATCAATTATTCAAAAAAGCCTTTGATGAAATTAAAAATAGAAATTCCGATTTTAGCAATTCTATTATCGGTGAAATTGCTGAAGGAATTGCAGTTTCTGCAATTAGGTATAATTTGATAAAACAAGACCTAGATAAGATGATAACTTTTGATCTTAAAGAAGCACTTAATCTCGATGGTGACACCTCTCTATATTTACAGTATACGTTTGCCAGAGCAAATAGAATCTTGGAAAAAGGCAAGGATTTTATCCCAAAAATTACTGGTAAAGAATCAGAATATCAAGATTTAAATCTTGATATTCTGATTCAGAATGCAGAAATTGACCTGATTAAGGAAATTTCAAGATGTAGTATGATTATAGAGGAAGCGGTAAATACTCTAAATCCAAAAGTTATAGCAAAATATGCAAATAGACTATCTACAAAATTTAACTTTTTTTACGAAAGCTTACCTGTTTTATGTGATAATTCTGATTTAAAAGTCAGCAGGTTAGTAGTCGTTAAAGTATTTGTACATATATTGACAAACTTATTTTATATATTAGGAATACAAAAATTCAATAGAATTTAAATAAATAATCTTTTTTCTTAAAACAAATATTAACTGATAATAGTTTAAAGATAAAAGTTATGAAAATTATTGTAGGTAGTTACGTATTACTATTTCATACAGCTAATAAGAAATGGCTAATAAAAGTAGAAGATGAAAAAAAATTACATACTCATCTTGGTATAATTGATATATCTTCTATTATTGGACTAGAATATGGAAAAACAATAAAGACGAGTCTAGATAAAAAAATTCACCTAATAGAACCGACTATCTATGATTATGTTATGAAATCTGAACGATCTACACAAATCATTTATCCTAAAGATTTAGGATATATAGCTATACGATGTGGCATTCAAAATGGATCGAAAGTATTAGAAATTGGAACAGGGAGCGGAGCATTGACAACTTACTTAGCAAGTATTGTAAAGCCAAATGGACACATATATACTTATGATATCAATCCTGAATTTATGAAAATAGCAAGAAAAAATTTGATTAAAGCAAATATGTACGAGTATGTAACGATGAGAGAATATGATATTAGAAACGGTATTGATTTACAGGAATTTGATGCAGCAATTATCGATCTTGGAGATCCTTGGACAATAGCAGAGTATGTTTATAAATTGTTAAAAGGCAGTGGTACTTTCCTTGCCATCTGTCCAACAATGAATCAAGCAGAAAAAACCGCAATATCTCTCAAAGATAATTGTTATACAGATATTGAATGTGTTGAAATATTAATTCGTAATATTGAAGCACGAGAAGGAATGACAAGACCGTCAATGAGAATGATCGGACATACAACATATTTGATATTTGCAAGAAAAATACAATTTTAGAATTTAATGAAAAATAAATTGAGTAAAAAAGAAAAAATTATCTACTAATTGATAATTTATTTTGAAAACCAAAAATTCTAATTTTTATCCATCACTTTTCCCATCATAAAATGATTATTGGAATAAGCATTTTGTGTTTTGGTATATCCACCATCATTATGAAACGCAGACATCATTTCATCTACAGTCATATTTTTACTTTCTAATATTTTTCCAGTTCCAATATCTGATAAAACTTTTGTTACTTGGTTTTGATCATTAAGTAAATAAATAACGTATACTAAATATCCCTTTACTGGATGTATGAAAGCTGCGACGGCAGAAACATTATTACCAATATCAGCTTCTGCGTTAGTAATAGCCTCTGATAATTTAACCTTAATTAAGGGATCAAAAGAATCTCTTATAACTTTTGATATCTCTACTGAACCTGTCCAATTTGATTTTTGACTATTACCATTAGTGATGTTTTTAGATTCTAATGACATCATTTCTTTTTCTATTTGGGCATTTGCATCAATTAAAATTCCATTGTTCATAAAATAAAAAGATACACCAAACAATGAACTCCCTAAAATGATTAATAAAAGAATATTGGAGTTGTCTTTTCTCATAGTAACTATATATTTAAACAGTTATAAAAATTTTCAAATTCACAATATTAAAAAATCATGGATAAAGGCTCATTGAAATCAATGTTTTCCAAGATCGATCTTCAAAAACATATGGGTTGTGTCCTTTCATATTAACTTTATTCGAAACTCTTTTGGACAAATATAAACCTAGGGAGCCTAGGATTTTCCATAATTTACTATTAGGTTTAGAAGTAAAAGATTCCAGAGCCCACTTTACCAAAGAGTATTTTGAGGGATGATGGATTAATACATAGTTTAAAAGCTGATCTTTTGAAGCAGATAGTATATAGTGGGCATGTTCAAAAAGTTCGTCTTTAAAAGCTAATTCAGCCTTTAAGATTTTTAATTTTCTCTTAAACATTCCCTGTAATATGGAATCAAGGTTATTTTCGGATTCTATAGTATTGATGCATCTTCCAAAAGTTGACAGAACATGTGAATCACTTCCTGCTATTGAAATCATATTATTTTCAGAACAAAATTTCTCTGCTACGATATTTGAATAATGATCAATATTATTACTATTAAAGGATTCAATCATATCACATTTTATTGCATTTTCTCTAACACCATTTGAAACAGCAAAAGGATGAGCAGCACATGAAACAGCATTTTGCTTTCTTATCTCATCTATAGTTTCATCGATATCCATCCCTGGTTTAATCGTATCATGAATACCATATGCCAATACATGTCCTTTTGTATTGATTGTTATTTCTTCTGCTGGATATATTTTTATATCTTTAAATTTTTCGTGATTTTCTTTGTATTCTACAATTTGTTTGTATCCATTTATAGTATTGTGATTTGTAATAAAAATAACATTAATTTTTTTCTCGTATGCCGACATTAATTGATCTTCTATAGTTACACCACAATCAAATGAAATTCTCGGTGAACTATTCATATTATTAGAAAAAACGTTATGACAATGTAATTCCATATTTAACGAGTGAGTCGTATCTATAAACCCATTCTAATGGGGATTTTCTCTTATATATGACTATCTATTAATAATAAAATGTATTATTAAAATAAACTAACTAACATTCCAATCCGGATTTTTTTATCAGATCATTTATTGATTTAACGAGTCTAAACTGGCAGTTAATACCTATAATTTTGTTTACAATAACGTATGTGGTTTAAATAATGTAGATAAATATTCTTTTTTATTCAGCTGATAATGCAATACTTTAATCTTATTTCATTTAATCAATAACTTTAAACAGAGTCAGTTATTATTAAATGGATTTAGAAATTAAATTATCATATTTATGAAAAATAACTCATATTCTAGCAATATATAATAAAGAGTTTGATCCTGAGGAGATCAAGCATTTTCTTGACAAGTTATAGTCTAGGAAATAAAGTTAAGGACTTAATAATATAATGAAGGTAACATATAAAAATATTAGTTATTGTAGAATTAAATATTATTCGTAAAATATCTTTTGAGCTCAGTAATAGAATACATAGGCAAAGAACAAGTAAAATCTCTACAAACATATACACAATCTCTAGTCATATTTTTATCAATCACTTCAAATTGTTTTCCTTTTAACATTGAAATATTAGAAAATAGTTTTTGAGATTCGAAAGAAGGGTATTTTAAATTAAATATAAATCCATTTGGGATAAACTCTTTCCTTACCCATGATTCTATATCATTAGAAACTTCTTTATTCTCTTTATTTTGAAGTATTATTACTTCCATCGGTTTTTTAAAATAAAGATATATTGAAATTAATAGTTGTCCAAACCCAAAAGGATTCCCTAAGGCTGCTTTATAACTCGATTTTATAATACCCTCTGCTTTAACCAGGTAATCCTCGTTTTGTAATAGAAAATAAAGACGTAATAGGGCATAAGCAGCCATAGAATTACCGCTTGGGACGGCCAAGTCGTAGAAATTTTTTGTTCTTATTATTAGATCTTCATGATCATCAGACGTAAAAAAGAAATTTTTTTCTTTTTCATCCCAAAAATGCGTTAACATTGAGTCAGCATAATGAATAGATCTCTCTAGATAGTAAGGATTAGAGGTTACCTCAAATATATCCACTAAAGAATTGATATAATAAGCATAATCATCTAAATACCCATTAAGTTTTGAAATACCGTCTTTATGGGTATGATATAATCTATTTCTATCAAAAGTTAAATTATTCTCAATGAAATTAATTGATTTTTTAGCATAATTCAAATATTCTACTTTATCAGTTACTTTATAGGCAGAAATTAAAGAGGATATCATTAATGAATTCCATGAGGTTAAAATCTTTTCATCTTTTTCTGGTTGAACTCTTTTAGCTCTCGTATCAAATAAAATCTTTATAGAGTCATTTATTTTATTTTGGAGTTGATCGATTTCTAGATTGTATTGTTTTGATAACGATTCGATTGACTTTACTAGACTCAGTATATTTTTCCCTTCAAAATTACCACCTTGAGTTATCCCAAAGTAGTCACAAAGTATTTCAAAAGTTTGATGATTTATTATTTTTTCTTTAATCTCATTTTTAGTCCATACATAGAATTTTCCTTCAACACCCTCTGAATCTGCATCTTGAGCAGAATAGAATGCACATTCATTATCTCTTTTAGATAGCGTCATTTCTCTAATTATATAGTCTATTGTTCTCGTAATGAGATCCACATAAAAATCTCTTTTAGTTGCTTGATACAACTCGCAAAATAACTGAATTAATAAAGCGTTATCATAAAGCATTTTTTCAAAATGAGGAACTAACCATTTTTCGTCAGTAGAATATCTCGAGAAACCACCTCCAATGTGATCATGTATTCCGCCTTTTGCTATTTTCCTCGCAGTAAATTCTACGAAATTGAGAAAATGAGAATTTTTTGAAAAGTCAAAATATCTAAGTAAAAATAAAAGGTTCGTGGTATTAGGAAATTTAGGAGAGTGTCCAAATCCACCATTGATTTTATCAGCAATTTGAAGAAGATTTATAGCAGATTCATCTAGTATAGTCTTTTCAATATCTATACCTTGAGATTTAGAAATGTCAGAAGATAATTCTATAAGAGAACTCATAAATTCTTGGGAAGCCCTATCTATCTCTCCTTTTTTTTCATCATAAGCAGTTGATAATGTTTCCAAAATATTAGCAAACCCTGGAATACCATATCTTGACTGTTTGGGAAAATAAGTCCCAACATAGAAAGGTTTTTGAGATGGAGTAAGAAATACAGATAACGGCCAACCACCGTTTCCACTTGCTATTTGACAAGCTTTTTGATAAATGTCATCTAAATCAGGTCTTTCCTCTCTATCAACTTTTATGTTAATAAATTTTTTATTCATAATCTCTGCAATGTTTCCATCCTCGAATGATTCGTGTGCCATGACATGACACCAATGACAAGCGCTGTAGCCTATACTGAGAAAAATTGGTTTATCTTCCGTTTTAGCTTTAGTTAATGCTTCTTCTCCCCATGGATACCATTCAACTGGATTATGGGCATGTTGTAAAAGATAAGGACTAGATTCATGAATTAATTTATTAGGTTTATTATTAGATTCATTTATCATAGTTTAAATGTATTAATTATGGAATTATAAATTTTTAATTTTAAAATAAATGGTTTTCCATTTTTAGACAAAGGATTTATTAAATCCTAAAATATTATTTTAATTAATTTTCCATTTGAATACATAAAT
>DATFCH010000130.1:0-2686 GCA_035253345.1 Nitrososphaeraceae archaeon | reverse complement strand
ATAAAAAATAATAATATCCAAAGATGGATGAACTATTGGGAACTATTGAAATAATTTAAGATGTAGAATTATCTATTAAATCTCCTTTTACAGTATAAGTATTTTTAATGGCATCATAAATTCCAATTGAATCATAATACCAGGTTTTAGAGTCAGATTTCCTTATCATATTATTTGTTCTATCAGCACAAAAATAGATTTTTTGTCCTCTATTCTCACTAACATCATAAATTATACATGAATTCATACTTTCGCTAAATTTCTCAGATTCTTTTTTTATAAGATTCGAGTCGATATCTGTATTATTATATAATAAATTAAAATCAATAGTATGAGCAATGGTCATTATGTTAGGTTTTGGAGGTGTAAATGAACTACTATTAGTAAACTCTAATTTACAATTATTAGTTGGACATATCTCGAACATTTTCACCATCTATATCTAACTTTGAAATTGTAGGAGTTTTATTTACGTTTATTAATTCAAGGACAAAGTCTGAGTCACTAAAAACAGAATTTATTGATATTGATATTGTAAACATACTCACTACAATTAGAATTAGACTAAATATTTTAAATTTCATTGATAAAAATTTTTAGAATGAATTTAATAAAGATATTCCTTTTATTATAATTTATATTTGAGAAATTTGGTTTCAAGATTATATATTCATAAAATATAATTAACAATGGAGGTTGTTTGTAACGGATTAAAAAAGGTTAATATATTTAGTAGTCCTGTTAAGTTAAGACTATTTCATCTCCAATTTTGAATTGAATTGTGTTTCTTATTTTTGCATTATACAAACAGATAAATAACTTTATCCAATTGTATACATGTTATAAATCACAATTCTTATTCTTAGCAGCACATGGTTAATAATCATCAAAATTCTCAGTTCTATCCTTGAAATACTGCATTACTCTTTCGATCAAACATTTTTCTAATGGTGAATGTAATTTATATTTCAAATGTAGAAAAATACAGGCGTGAGGATAATATGTAACACCATCTGTCTAAACTGTATGTTTTCTATATTTTTCAACTACTGATCTAATGGATTTTTCAGCAATAAGCATATTTCTCTCTTCTGAAATGTAGGTACCAAGCACTGAAGTGTAAATTGGTTCTATACAAAACCACAACCAATAATGATGGTTTCCAATCTGTATAACAGTTTCATCTATTATGAATGCAGAAACTCTTTTACGTTTGTTAAGGATCTGACACTAACTAAATCTTTGTATCCGAGCACAGATAGCAACATGACTTCTTTTTTGATCATTAAAGAGTTCCAGTGCATTAGTGTATTACGTAGACCCAAACCAAGAAAATACAAATACAAAGAATACATTACAATAAATGTGAGTATTCTATTTCTTTCAAATAATCTAAAACTCATAATAGATTAGAAATAGGATATTCATAGCTAAATCTATATTGTTAACTTAACATCCATGAAAATCTACCTGTATGCTGGTTGTCTTTTCTATCCTGTTTAGCCTAATTTTGTTATGTTTTTCTATCTATTAAATATTGTCTACAATAGCCTCCGCTATATACGACATCTTATTCTCTAAACTCATATTGTTGTTATAATTGTCTAATTATCATTATTGAGATCCAATCTTCTTTAGCCGTTCCAGTTTCTGTTCATATCTACTTCTGTTCATATATCTATACAATTGTTGTCTTGTTAGCATGTACCATATTATAACAAGCATCTCTTTCGCTGTTGCAACTATTGCTTTTCCATGTCCTTTTCTCTGTTTATTCTTTCATAGAATGTTCTCATGTAATGGTCATATCTTATTAATTATCAAAAGAAAAAGATAGTAAAAAATTTGGTTTTTAAATCAATAAAAGTGAGTTAACTGAAGTAATGAAATACTATTAATTCACAAATAACGATGAATTACTTCTAGTAGCTTAGTATTTGTTATTGGTTTTCTGACAATTTCTAAATTTAAATCATTATTTATTATATTATTATATGCAGTTATTAACACCATTTTTATATTAGGATTTATTTTTGATATTTTATTAGAAAGCTCGCACCCCTGCATTGGTGACATTCTATAGTCAATAATTATTAAACTAAAATCATAGGGATATTTACTAATATAATCAAGGGCTATAAGAGGATTTGTAAACCCTATAACCTGATAACTATTTTCACGTAATAGGGTTGTTAATAGAAAAATGACATCCTTTTCATCATCCACTACGGCTATTGAATTAGGTTAAAATTCCAAGGTTTTTTCTAACATAGATAGAATAATCGAATATTTAATCTGCTGCTTCCATCCATTTCATTGTCTAAAAAACTAGTTTGTACTTCTGATGGTGCATTAGAACCTGGTAATCCTGATGGGAAGTATAAAATTACGTGCTAATCTATTTACATTTACAAACATTTTTCTGGGTATAGTTAATAGAATAATTTAACAGATATTATATATATTTGAAAATCCTTTGGCTCTGTAGAAAACATCATAGCTACCTACCTTCTATATTATAATATTGAGCAAACAGTCAAAATATGTTAGATTAGCAGATCAGCTATTACGTATCCTCAAGCATTGTCGTATTCCATTGTACTTGCATAAAAATAGCAATCATATATACACAATATGGCAACACATAGTACTGGTTACAATAAGACAGTATGAAGGTAAAAGTTAT
>DATFCH010000129.1:0-8080 GCA_035253345.1 Nitrososphaeraceae archaeon | reverse complement strand
AATTATTAGACGCATTTATTATAAATATAGTAAAAATTAATATCAAACCTTTCGTAAAAATGAAAATGAGAAATTATTCCTTTGATTATTTAAATTCGTCTGCATATTTATTGGCAACTTGGATAGAAAGAAATAATATATTTCCGCCAAAATTAAATGATCCAAAAAGTATCATATTAAAAAATAAACAACCGATTTATCTACGAAAAAAATCTCCAAACGCATTTTTTGTCTGTCGAATGAATGTACAAAATGAAGTTTCGCGTAAAGGTTATAAGTTTAATATGCAAATAGTTAGTAAAACTGCAAGTATACTTTGGCGCAATGCTTCAACTGATGAAAAAAAACAATATTCACTATTAGCAAGTGAAATCAGAGAAATTTATTTCAGTTCTAAGCTAAATTCAACTAAAAATTCTTATAATCCTTACAATTCCTTTCCCTTATCTTCAAAATCGAATATTTTTAAAGAAGAAAATTCTTATGCCTATGAAGAAGAAAATTCTTATGCATATAAAGAAGAAAATCCTTGTGTTAATAAAGAAGAAAATTCTCGTATTTTTAATGAAGACATTTTTCTTCAATCAATTGAGTATCATGATAATAATTACAATTTAATTTTTCCTAGTTCAGAAATATTTCTTAACGAATTAGATATAAATTCAAATGTATTATTTTAATAAATATATAATAATAAAATGAAAATATTTATTTATTTATTTATAAATAAGGATTACATTTTACATTAATTTAGTTTAATTTCAAATATTCTACTATGATAAATTGCATCATTATGATTAATCTGAATACTTGGTTTAAAATTAACGAATCTGATCTCTTCTGCAGAATCAAATTGAAGAGTTAAATCATTATCTTCTGGTTCATTGATTTCTCGATCCCATTTGTCTAAAGTATCATAAATTTGTAACGCTGTTGGTCTATTTAAAGGATTATCATCTAAACATTTTGACATTAATTTAGCAAAAACTTGTGGTGTTCCATAGATAACTTGAGGCCTTAACCCTTGACAAATTTCATGCATTAAAGACTCATTATGAGCACGATCGTTGTATGGTCGTACGCCAGCAGAAAGCATCCACATAATCATCCCAAAACTGTATATATCTGATTTATTTGTCAAACTTTTACCATGAAAGATTTCAGGTGCAATAAATGGTACGACTCCATAAATCTTATTAGTTAAACCACATTCATTAACAAAAACATTTAATCCAGAATCAGAAATTCGCGCCTCTATTCCTTCCATCTCCGCATCGTCTTCAATTAATATATTGCCTCCATGCAAATTCCCATGAATAAGATTATTTTCGTGAATAAATTTAATACCTGCAGATATCGATAATAATATGTCAATGATATCCCTCCAGCATAAAACTCCAAAAGTATTATTAAGATATTCATACAAGTTTCCACTATTGTAGAAACCCATAACGAACATAATGCATGAGGATGGATCTTTGGTCATACCGAAATAATCTGCAAGGAGTTTACATTGCAAACAGTGATAATATCTATATAACTTTTAAATAATTAGTAAGTTCAAATAACAAATTATACAAAATAAATACCCTTACTTGATTTATGAATGATTTACTCATGGTTTGGGAGTTGTTCATTCGTTTTAAAATAACTTTAGTTGGTCCACATCGCGTCCATAACTTATCTTTCTCATTTATATTTAATTTTGGTCCTTCCATCCAAAATGCAGTATAAATAGAACTGTATGCACCTTGTTTATTAGAATTAGTAACTAATTCGAATTGATCATATTCGATCCATTCCATGTAGTCCATATTTTCTTTGGAATTAAGTTGAGTATATTTAATGAATTCATCGATTATTGTAATTCCACTTGTCCAATTTTTAAAGTTATTTTTCAAAATGAATATCTCACAATTATTACACCAATGAGGTGCATTTAATTGTTTATTACAATCTTGACAATGGCCATAAATTAATTTTTCAGTGGCCATGTTTTATTAAAGTTTTAATTATTACGTTGTGAATCTTTATTTCTTTGTTAGCTTAATATAAATTTATTAATGCATTAAATATTCTTGTGTCATGTAGATCATTATTTCAAAAAAACTTAATAAGAAATAACATTATGCCCAAATATGTATAAGACATATAAGACGATAAATGGCGATCGATCCAAAGTTCGAAATTAAGATTGATTAATCGATTACGATAAATTTACTTATATCATGTATAAATAAAACTCGATTAATAATCAAGTTTTAATAATTGCATTAATAATTTCAATTAATTTAGCGTTCAAAAAAGATTTAATTCGGTTAGGAATTTTTAATTACCAATATGTTATCGAATAATTATGTATTTTTTAATCAATAAATTGTATAATTATCGTTAGTTTGTTTTAAAAGTATTATAATACAATTGTTTATAATTTGTTGGTATAATTGTTATGTACCCACTCAGCGTTTAGTTAAATCTATACTTTGAAATCATTTTTGTTTCTTTTCTAAATAATAGATTGATAAGGCGAGCTAGGTTAATTTCATTCGATAAATTTAAAATGAATTGAGTTTGATTTGGATACAATAATATTTAAACGTTTTTAACGTTAATACTCAAATTTAAATATGTATCGATTTATCTTTTATGATCTGATAACACGATCGGGTACAAATCCGAACAATTTATAAGGGATCATCCCTGACACTAACAATTAAATAATAAACAAAACTTTGTAACACAGAAGAAATGAATTTAATAATATAACGTTTAAAAATCAAAAACGGTCGACCAAAGTTAAAAGAAAGATGAATTTTACTTTTGACAAACTTGATAATCCAGAAAATCGCGATGACTTTTATTTGGTATCGATTTTTGCTACTATTATGTTTTCATTTAGTTGTATTGGAGCGTTATATGTCATGTATAGAACATTTAAGCAATGGATTTATTGGGATGAAACCTTAATGAAATATAAGAAGAGAAGTTTAAGCATGAATTTTAAATTGCCATTTTATACTTCCTGCATTGGTATGAATTTAATCATTTTAATTATTGTTCAAGAATTGTACTAATTATCTTTTATATTTCTTTTAGATTTAATTGACAATTCATTTTCATTAGCTAATATTGTAAGTAATTAATATCCAATAAATATATTTAAAATCAATATATTTAATCAAATTTTATCTTTTAAGTTATATACAGCTGTCCATGCTGAGGTTCTCGAGGAACCAACTTGTAAAGTAATAAGTGCAATACTTTGGGCGTTTGCTACACTTAACTTATCCTTATATCTAGCGATAGCGTAAGTTTAATTATTGACGCGTTAAATGTAAATAATTATTAACGCGTTAAATGTAAATTAAATTAATGATAACGTTTAATTTAGGTTCGCAACGTATTTTCGAATTTGCCATGAATATAAAAAATTTTTCAAATTTGGCAAATATGATTATAAACTTTGGTTTTCAGTAATTATTTTTTCAGCGACTTTTCAATTAATTAATATGTACAATCATGGCGCTCGGAAATATTGGTAATAAATTTAAAGCAAATGCATTTGATTTTGTGAAATAAATCGTATTAAAAATTTCCTTTTTAGGTGTTCGGGTAGATCTGGACAAATAAACTCTTCGATAACAATATTTTGTTTAATAATATTTACATTAATTATTATTTTATGTTGTTATATTAAAATATTATTGAAATTAAATTTGTCATCTAATATTGAAAATATTTCTCATAAAAAAGCAGCAAAAAAAATTATTAGTTATATTCTTATATTCATCATTCATTGGATACCAATAATAATACAAAATTTAGGTAGATTTTTAAAGGTAAGAGTTCAATATTCAAGATATATGCAAAAGTACTTCGCTTATATTATTTACTTATTAAGGTTGAACATCCATGGCTATATATTTTAAAAAGCTCAGGTAATTAATTAATGATTAATAAAGTTAATTTGATCAGAAAAAATTTTTTGTAATATTTTTATATGACGTTGTTTTAGGTCATGCGATGGGGTCGATCGGAAATGCAGTTGTTTATATAATTAATGAAGGCGTTGTTACTAGACCAGTTTCAAATATTTTGAATGATAATAATAAGCACAATAATGAAGTTAATGATGTAACTATAGATTTTAATAGGGTTAGTTTGACGTTACAAAGCTTAAATGATAAGATCGAAAATTTGTATAAAGATTATTAATATTATATGAAAAATTTATTTTTAAAAATTGATAATCTTTTTCCTTAAATGAGAAATTATCAGTCGGAAAATAGTTGCTGAAACATAAAATAAAATAATATATGTGAAACAATAAATAAAATTGACTGTTAAAACTTTCTCACGAAAATATATATATATATATATATGCAATGAACAAGAATAAATGCAAGTATACAAATGTATAATGATAAGAAAATAAATTATATAAAAGTTATAAAAACAAATCAGATACAGATATCAATTTGTATGTATTAATTAAATCGTACTTATTTATGATAATACTAATAACAGTTTACAGTAAAAATACTTTTAGAAATAAAGGAACAAGAAATTTTAAAAAAAAAGAGAGAAAAATTGTTGTTAAAAAATTACGAAAAGAAAATAATTATGTTTATCGCCGAATCCAAAACTGAAGATAACAATACTAATAATAAAATTATTGTAAGTATATAATTCAAATTGATTCATTATAAAATTAGAATACTAACGATTTTAAATTATTATTTTTAGAATATGTGCCTGTTTTTCATAATCGTATGTTTGACATCAATTATTTATTATCATTTTACGTCAGTATTACTCTTAAATACAAGTATGGCTAAACTTCTAATTATGGATTAAATTTTTAAAGATTCTGACTTATAAATAAAATCAAATAATTTTTTGAACATTTAAATTTAAATTAAAACAATTAAAATGTCGATGTTCATTAAAATAGTTGTTTTTACTTACCTCGCTTTAGTTTCATTATCGGTCGTTTTTTCTGTAGAAGTTGACACCGGTAATGAAGTATGTAAAATTTCAAATCTGTTACTTTCAAATGGAACTCAAAACCCCAATGGAGCATGTGTTGAAACATTCATGGGGGAACTTCCAAAATCAACCAATATGATTTCTACAGTCATACTTTTTCCGAAAGATAATAATGAGATCGAAGAAAATCAACCATTTACAATTAGAACAAAATCTATAAATTTACGTACTGGGTTTTTTACAGACCCTGATAACCAGTATTATATCTTCCCTCAAACACTTGATGAACAAGGATTTATACAAGGACATTCACACGTTGTTATTCAAGAAATAAATAATGAAGATGAACCGCTCGATCCTAGTGTATTTGCTTTCTTCAAAGGGTTAGATGATCCGAGTAACGAACAAGGAGAATTGAATGCTTTAGTTGATAATGGTTTGCCTGTAGGAAAATATCGTATCTGTACAATGGTGTCTTCATTTGCACATCAGCCAGCATTAATGCCCGTTGCACAAAGAGGTATTTTAAAAATTAAATTAACAGTAAATTTTTAATTTTTAATAAAATTCGCTTTAATTATTTAGGCTCTCAGGATGACTGCGCAAGATTTTCTATTAAGGCGAAAAATGCTAAAATTTGAATGGATAATCAAAAGCATTGTAATTTCATGTAATTGAAAATTAATACAAATATAATTTTACTTAAATTATAGGTATAATTTTAAAATAAAATATTATAAAATGCCATTTTACGCCATCTATTTCACTATACAATTAAAGCAAAGTATCTCGGCTAATAAATAAAGTATTTGTAATTAATAAAACAATACTCAATTTACACTTAACAATACATCATTCACAATACATTCGTGCGCCTACTAATTAAGATTCTTTTATAAAAAGCTTTATTTTTATTAACGATTGAGAATTTTCCAAATTTTCAATGTCAAATCAAGTCAAACCAAGAATTATCGAAGCAATTAATAATAATTGCGGAATAATGCTAAAAGATCAAGAAATTACTGATGAATTAAAATCAGACAAATTAAGCGAATTGATAAAATTTTATGGTAGCAAAAAAATAAATTTGAATCTAATGGACCTATTATCGCCTTCAATTTCTTCAAGAGCTAAAGATCAACCTAGGCCACAGAATCCTTTTATACTATTTCGCAGAAATTATTCGAAAGGATTGAAAATTGCAAATACATTTATAGGTACGGGCTATGCATCAAAATTAGCTGGAAAGCAATGGAAATTATTATCAGAAGGCGAAAAAGAATTTTGGAGAAAGTTATCTTCAATTGCGAAAGAAATGCATAGGCAATCATTTCCAGGATACAAGTTTAATCCAGTTAAAAGTCAAGAAAATGCTATAGAGAAAAAAGAAAAATTGTTAAGTGATACAATCGAAAGTACAAAGTCGTTATCAAATGGTAGTACGCAAGATTTTGAAAATTTAAATTTATCTTCAAATTATTTTGATTCAAACGTTGATCCTCATCCAATAACCGAGTTAATTGACAATTTTTATGATCCTATGGATATTGAATATAACACTCAAGAATTTTATTTTCAGCCTACAGATCCTATTCTTTATCAAAATGAAATACCTTACGATGCAAACATTTTTGATCAATTTGTAGATCCTGCTCTGTTTAATTTATAAAATTAAAATATAGGTGTATAAAAAAAAAATCGCGAATGACGAATGATCGCCAATTAATAAATTTATTTATAGATACTTAATTTTAGAATTTGTGTAAATCTATATTTATACAATTCATTATTATTAATTAGTTGATTTCTGAAACGCCTAATTTTTATTTACAATCAATAAAAAATTTTTTAAACTAAGATATAAAACAATATATAAAGACTGTAAGAAAATTTATCTATCCATTAATGCAATAATAAAATGAATTTAAAACGCGAAATTGCGAATTCCATTGGAGAATTTTTTGGGACAGCCTTTTTTTTATTCTTGGGTATTAATGAAGAATCTTTTGACATACAGGCTTTAATTTAACAGATTTCAAGAAATTTTATAAAACTTTTAATTTACAGGAATCGGCGGAACTTTGACATATGATCAGTACTCATTTGACTCTTTGTAAGTAGAAACGTTCATTTTAATTAAAAATAATAATGGTCGTACTAATATAATCAAATAACATTATCAGTTCAGTTTTTGCAAAATCATTTTGCTTTGGTTTTTCTTTGTTCATTACTATGCTTATTTATGCACAAGGAGGTAAAAACTACGCCAATATTTTATTATTAATTTTCATGATTTTTGCAAGATTTTCCTAATTTTATTATAAATAATTCAGTTTTAAATCCAGCTATTACAGTCGCGTTAGTAGTATCAAAAAATTTATCCTTATTAAGAGGAACATTTTACATTGTTTTTCAATTATTAGGAGCTTTAGTTGGTTCATTCATTATTAAATTAATTCATCCTAATCAAAAGGGTGCTACATCTATTTTAAATAATAGAGTATCAATTGCACAAGGATTCTTTTTTGAAATGTTTACAACGACAGTATTAACAATGGCAGTATTAATTTTAGTGATTGAAAGAAAGGAAAGTGTATTTAAATCGTCATTTGGCGTCGGAATGACTTTGCTTGTTACGGGATTATGTTCAGGCCCCTTCACAGGAGCTTCTTTAAATCCTGCGAGAACTTTTGGTACATCAATTATTTGGAATGATTATGGACGCGCACATTGGATATACTATCTTGGACCTTTATTAGGTAGTTTATTAGCATTTTCATTATGGAATTTATTAAAAATTTCAAAAATTATAGTCGCGAAAAGTTATGACAATAATAATGATAACGATAAAGTTGACATAGAGAGCATTTAATTGTATTCAACAAATTATTTATTTTATTTTGTATCGAATTGAATTGTTAATAAATAGCACAATTAATTTAATTAATTTTCTGATTATCTGTTAAAAAAATTGATATAACCTTGAGCTTATTTAAATATCTTACTTATTGATTAAAAATAAAAAATAAATTAAATATTTAAGATTCAAGAATTGTAATTATTTAAAAAAAATATAAAAAAATGAATAGTA
>DATFCH010000128.1:0-3834 GCA_035253345.1 Nitrososphaeraceae archaeon | reverse complement strand
TATAAACTATTTATTTATCGACTGTTGTAATCTTTAAATCTATATGAAGTATTTGTTGAATAGTTATTAATTCATATTTAGAAGAAATATCTATAATGAATTAAAATGATATTTATTATAAATCTCATTTTAAAATATTTTTGAATGTGTAAAGTTAATTGTTGGATTTTTCTCATTGTAACTTTCAGGACATAGCGCATTATTAGCTCTCTGGTAACAAAAGCAATATACAATAAAGTATGTCTAATAGTTAAGATAAAATGTCTACAAGTAAAAACAAAAGAAAACATTGATAATAAAGGGTTATACGAGATAGTAGAACATCTAAAAAAATTAGATAAATATGAAATTAATCTAAATACTTATGTAAAAATAAATATTCATTAATTGATGATGATGTTTTTAGTTGAAAAATTATCCGTGATATTGACAACGTGGTAAATTATCTAAATTATTTGGTAATATCCCATCTCTATTGGTAGTTATAAACCGTGAACCTTCAGAAGTGCTTTTTGCATATACTTCTGTACGTTCATTATATACATTTGTGTAAAAATTATGGATATTGTTATCTATATAATAAATAATGCTACCGACGGTAATATATTTGCCATTGCTTAGGCCAACATGAGTTATATCCCCAAATCTATCTGTTGTAACACAAGTTATCAAAAATTCTCCCATTCCCTAAAATCGACAAAGTAATATATGAATTTAACATACGTGAAATCAGTTTTTCTTTTTAATGTTCGATATCATTAAATAATGAAGCAATAACTCTTCCTTTTTTCATATCATCAATCAAACAATCTTCACAAGTCCATATTATCATCGGATTAATTAAATGTAAAATATGTTCTTCCAACGTAAAATTGCATTTACCTAATTCTTTACTACATGTATCACACAAGAATTTATTATTTCTATACATTTTCCCTATTTCTGCTGTTGTCATTTTGTCGATTGGTCTTTTACTTTTTGGAATTTTATCTTTTATTTGTAAATACCATGCGATTTGTTGTATTGGGTTTGAATGTAGTTTAGGAATATTCACGTACAAAAAAAAAGAATAATACAATAAAACGAACTATGTTATTTTTTACTTACATTTTAAAATCTTTTACTTAATCTTTTCCTAATATCCGTCGTATCGGATGTGAATCTATACAATATTAGATTAGATTGCATTCATCACAATTTTGACATTGAACTATATGTTTTAAATCGTGAAATTTCTTATCTTTATTACCACATTTTACATTAGATATAGTTCTTGTAGGTCTTAGGGCAATCCAACTTTGAATATTTTATTACCGTTTGAACAAGAAAATGTAATAATAGATATTAGCGTAATTTCTTTTTATCTTTTAAAGTCATATCATGAATTTTCTTTTCAAATTTTCTAGGTTTATCCCAATATGGTGATTTACATTTAGGGCATACCTTAGGATAATCGCTTTTTTCTCTAGGTACCCATTTATGACCACATCGTTCACATTGGTAACCTTTTATGACAATTTCACCCATGTATTTCATATAAACCTAAAAGTATATAACTTTTATTATAATACAAGAGGTAAAATTATTACTCTACTAATACTATAATATTGATCGTAAAATACTCGAAGACTTGAGACTTACGCACTCAACTTGGTTTGAAAATAGCAGAATCTTTTTTTGTATATAGAACATAAGAGTCATTTCTCATAACTGTTGGTAATAATAATCAAAATATAGATAACTAATTTTAAAACAATAATCTTCAAAAACTTTTATATAAGATACATTTAAAAATTATTGCAATTTATCAATCCCTGATATAATACAATTCTCTATTATGCATCATCACATTTATTGTTAATTCAAATTTAAAAATATTTTAATTATGAATTGAATTATCATTTAATTTGGAATAACATAGATTGTTAATTTGCAAAATTAAAAAATTGGGTTAGAATGGATAAGAAAAAAAAGGAAACCATTAGAATAATAAAAAGAGAAGATATTAACAAGAAAGATTATACTTTTGTTAGTAATGATAATATTCTAAATAATATTAAAAATAATAATGAACCTACAACAATAATAACGACAACAAATAATGAAAAAAAATTTGATAATAAACCAAATGTGAGAATTGAGAAAAAGAAAATTCATTCAAAGAAATCACAACATAAAGGTAGAAAGACTATAGGTAAAAGTATGCAAGGTCATTCACCAATATATGAATAATAATTGCATAAATTTATTATTGATTTCATTTTAAAAACACGAATTGGAATAAGAATGGCTTTTAGAGGAAAAGCATATTTAATTATTGCAGGAGTTGGTGCAATAAGAGGTGCATTATCGGGATATGCATATCCTCCAATCATTTTTATGGTTGCAATGAAAATAATAATTTATATGACTAAAGAAGTATCCCCAAAAGAATTGACATAGAGTTAGGTGTTGTATAATTAAAGTTTTATAATGTTCTTTAAAAGTAGATATTAATTTGATTATTGCGGAATCAAACTCTGCATTAGTATAAATATTAAAAAAAAATAATATGAATAATTAAATAATGAATTTAAATCCAAATATAAAATTTTAATTATTTGAGTGTTTTTTCATGTACCCTAAGCAATTTAATGACTTATTCATAGATTTAGATTTAAGTAATATATAATATTATGATGCTAATGAAAGATTACATATTACTCATCGACATATTCATTGAATTAGAACCTACCATCGAACCAGGATTTGTAACACTTTGAGAAGGAGATAAAGTGAATGACATTTCATTTGTCATGTTTTGATTTGAAGTGTTTTTATTTTTCTGTTCTGCTACTTTTTGAGCAAGATCCAAAACAGCTGGTTTGGTCAACATAATATGAACCGTATCTTTAGATGAATTTGTTCTATCCACCATTATTAATTTAGGATCCAAGTCAATATTATTGACTGTACCTTTATATCCCTTGCCAGCAAGAGGGCTAGGGTTTGGAATTGCTATTTCCTCATGAACATACAGATTCACCTTTTCTAATCTATCAAGATTCCAAGCAAAAGGCATTGCAAATTCCAATTCTTTGTCTGAAGAATTATAATTGAAATTTTTTAATTCGTCATAATAAGAAATTGCCTTTATAGGATATGTTGTTCCTTTTATGGGTAGATCTTTATTTATTGTATATCCTACACTAAGCCAACCTTCAAAAACTGGTTGTTTATCTGTTGGAAGAAAGGTTCTATCAAAATCAATTGTTTCTATTGTAACAATAAAATGATATAATCCCCCCTCAGCAAATATTGGTCCTGTTGCAGATACAGGATGTTCCATATCTCCAGTATAAGCTATTAAAATAGGGTCTTGATCGCCATTTATTGTAATATGATCAGCATTAGAAGGCCTCATTTGGATTCCTAAATTACCAGTATGAGAATGAAATGTATCCAATAAGAGGCGTTTTCCATTCTTTTCAATCTCTATTAGATAGGTAACGTGGTTGATAGTTTGATTGGTGTTCGTATCTGTTAATCTGAATTGGATTAAAGGAGTTTCCCCGCCCTTTAAAGTCTCCGTTGTAACAATTGGAGGAGACATTTTTATTAAAAGTGAAAGATCTCTTCCAGATGTTGATGCTGATAATTGTTCCTGAAATAAACCATCTCCAAATATAGGTATAAATGTAGTGGTAGTGACAAATAATAATGGAAAAATTATAAATAAAAGGTAGATTAAGCTCTTAAATTTCATGATGTTATAATTATAATAAATATTTATAATATAATAAGATTATAGACTTTAACAATAAGATATTTAATATTTTAATGCTTTATAAAATT
>DATFCH010000127.1:0-3504 GCA_035253345.1 Nitrososphaeraceae archaeon | reverse complement strand
TTAACTATCCATATAATGGCTCTATAGTAAATTATAATATATCTAGTAAAAAATTTAATGTATTTCAATTAACAAAAGATGCTGGAATTCCAATAAGTATAACTGAAGATGATAAAAAGAATCTATGGCTAAATGATCATGAATATAAAAGAGATAGAAAAAGATTTGGATTTACAAAAAGATCTTAGTGGTGTAGACATGAAAGTTAAAAATATAATTTGCGAAATCAAAAAAGGTTATATTGTTAGATCCTTTTAACAATGGATTTGATTTTATGTGTTGAACTATTAAATTAATAAGTATTTATAACAATCTGTTTATAACACGTCTATATCAGCAAAACCCCTATGTTTATAATAACTTTAAACCTAATCGTTCCCTCAACAGAATGATATAATAGTAAACAATTAAATTTCTTATTTAAGAAAAAAAACCATTGAGAAATTTATCTATTTTATTATTCTTAACAGTTTTTTTAACATTTTCAAGTTACCATAGTACAGATGCTAATAGGCCAATAGCAGATGTAGAACCAGAATGTGGTGTGTTAAGAGATCACAGAATCAACATGACCGCAAATGGTTTTAATGAAAATGGTAATGTTTATTGGGAATTTATAAATTCAAAAGGCTTTATGGATCCTTATGGATATTTTGATACAAATGCTACAGGAGGGTTTGATGATTTTACTTTTGCAGATGGTTTTTTACCAGATACCTATTTAGTCCGTTTCTTTGATGATAAAAATAACGATTATCTTAAAGATGCAAATGGATTTGAAGTGAATTTAACTTATACTATTCCATGTAATAAATAACAGGTTAATGTTAAACACTTTTGATAGGAAATTATCTAACATTTGTTATAAAATATAAACACATAAGATAAAAGAAATATTATTTTGAAAATATTTTAATGAATTTAAGGTAATTTTGGCTTATTGAAGTTTCATTTCTCTATTGTAACATTCATGAATTTGTTATGATCTATAAAAATAGATTATTAAGAATTTATAAGGTCTAAGTATAAAACGGTTCGGTTAACTTAGGATATCTTCACCTCTGTAATTCAATTCGTTAATGAAATAATTCTCAATTATTGTATCATTGTACATTGATACAAAGAATTGTATCCAGTTATGTACATGAAATAGATTACATTTATTTTGCATGCATGGATAGTAATCATTAAAACATTCTATTCTGTCTTTGAAGTATTGGTTAACTCTTTCCATCAGACTTTTCTCTATTGAAGAATTCAAATAGTGTTTTAATCCAATTACTTTACATGCTTCATTATACCATGTACCTCTTTCTGTATAAACTGTATGCCTACCATATTTCTCAACTAAAGATTGAATAAATTTTTCAGTAATTATCATGTTTCTCTCTTCTGAGATATAGATTCCCAAGATAGAACTATGCACTGATTCAATACAAAACCATAACCAAAAGTGTTGATTTCCAATCTGGATAAAAGTTTCATCAATTATAAAAGCCAAAATTCTTTTCATTTTGTATATTTGGCATGATCCAAATCTTTGAATCCAGTTCCATACAGCAATATGACTTCTTTTTTCGTCCTTAAAAATGACTAATGTTTTAGAAGTATTACGTAAACTTAAACCAAGAAAGTATAGATAAAAAGAATACATAACTACAATAGTGGATGTTCTATTTCTCTCAAATAGTCTAACAGTCATTAGATTTTAAATAAAAATTTCACAGCTAAAACTATTTTCTTAAATTAACATCCATGAAAATCTACCTATATGCTGGTTATCTTTTGTATCCTGTTTAGCCTAATTTTGTTATGTCTTTCTATCTATTAAGAGTTGTTAACAATAGCATACGCTAGATATGATGTTCTCATTTTAACTTGTTTTGTTACCTAATTACCTTATGTTGTCTTTCTTGAGATCCAATCTTCTTCAGTCTTTCTAGTTTCTGCTCATATCTGGTTCTGTTCATATACCTATACAATTGATGTCTAGTTAGCATGTACCATATTATAACAAACATTTCTTTTGCTGTTGCTACTATGGCTTTTCCATGTCCTTTTCTCTGTTTGATTCTTTCATAAAATATTCTCATGTGATTGTCATATCTTATTGCAGATAATGCACATTGTACTATTATCCATCTCAGCAAAGGAGAACCTTGTTTTGTTATTCTTCCTGTTTTTATTTTTCCCGATGATTCTCTTATTGATGGTGCAAGTCCTGCATAACTAACTAATTTCCATGGTGTAGAGAATCTTTTGATATCAACTATCTCTGTTGATATCAGCATTGCAGAAAAAATATCTATACCTGTTATACTAAGAAGTATCTTTACATCCTTACTGTCATGCCAGGCATATCTTACAATCTCTTTAGATACTATTTCTATCTGGTTATCTATTGTTTCTATTGATGCAATCATTGTATCCAGAATTATTCTGTCTATTGGTGAAACTGACAGGGTTTTTAGCCACTGGATTCCATGTATACCAAACATATCGGTCAGTTCTGTTCTGTATTCATATTTGTCCAAAATAGCGTGAACCTTGTTTGCCATTTTTGTTTTGGTTCGAGATAATACTATCCTATGTCTGACAAGACTCCTTTTGTCTCTAAATTCCTTTACAGGTACATATGACTCGGATATCAATCCTGTTCTCAGCAGATCAGATAGTATACGTGCATCAAGTTTATCTGATTTTATCTTTGCTTGTGCTATTATCTTTGTCTTGAATGTATTTGCTAGTATTGTATCTATTCCATTATCTTCTAATGTATCATGTATTCTCATCCACATGTTGCCTGTAGATTCCAGTACTGCATTGCATTTTTTAGTTCCATGATTATGTATCCTTTTAATCATTTCTATTATTCCATCATAATTGTTACCAAAGAAGAATTCATCCAGTATCTTTCCTCTATTGTCTTTTAGTGCTGCCCTGCATTTTCTCTTTCCAACATCTATTCCAAGATGATTTAATTTTTTTCATTCACCTTCTTTTTTATTTTTTGTTGGCTAACAGGTGGCAAACATCCATGCACTCTCTCTCTCTCTCTCTATTGGAGTATTATGATAGCCACTTCACAAGATCTGGTTCAGTCACAGCCTCACTCTCATACGGAGTATGTTAACTTTGAACCTAGCCAACATATAACAATAAACAAACCAGAAGATTTTCATATCGTCACAGCCTTCTAAAGGGAAGATCTATATAACAGCTAGTGAAAAAATACATTTTAGAGTAAATTATGATTGGAATTAGAATACTTAAAATGGTTAACAATTATAACCGATATTTAAAAATGTATATAAATTTCATCAGCAAAAGCATTGTTCCATATTCTTCAATATTTTGAATACAGAAAATAAATAATTAAAATTAATATAATAATAACATAAGATGAATGATGTATTGAGAAATTATTGATGATAATTTTTTAATATATTATGGATTTAACCAATCGCCTTTTACAGTTTAAGTATTTCTTATGGCATAATAATT
>DATFCH010000126.1:0-3604 GCA_035253345.1 Nitrososphaeraceae archaeon | reverse complement strand
TGAAAGGCCGATACTAGCAATCTTTAATCTATTTTTACTATTGAGTGGCACTTTTTATTAACCTTTAATTTAGATTATGTTCTGATGTCTAGGAATAATTGTTGTTAACAAATTAAATAATCTTATTTTTTAATACGGAATATGTTTTACATATACTGTAAAAGATATTACAAATTAAATCATTTTAATTTAGATCCTGTTTCATCTAAAAGTTTTAAATATATTTGGAGGGAATATTAACTCTGTTAAAATAAGAAAATTCACAAATTAATTAAAAATTCTGGGAAAAGTGAGCACAGAACATAATAGATAAAGTGAAAATAACCACAACTATATACTTAACAAAGCTGAATAGTTCATCGAATAATAATAAATATTTTAATCTATTAATATTTAAAATAACACACTATTTGGTTAAATATTCTACAAAAATAACTCGATATATGGATAAATTTAATAAAAAAATATTTTTTGTAAATAATGAACTAGATTACTAAAGTTGCTCTAATGGTCTACGTTTAGTATTTGCAATATGTCTATCATTTCTTAATTACTATATCTTGAAGAATTTGGCCATATATTGGAGTGTTTCCAAAATGGTTATTTATCTTAGCCGGATCCATCCAAATGCTTATCACATTATTATCAAGCATCTTAATGCTAACTGGAACATCATTTACTGGGCCATCTTTCATACTTATTGTAGCAGTGCCATTAACTACATGGTTTTTATCATTTTCACTGGAAAACTGAGATAATGTAAAGTTATTGATATTATGTGTATGTAAGGAAGATCCATTCAACATTACCATATCAAAATTTGCTTGAAACATGGCAGCTATCATACTATTATCTTTATCAGTAATTACATTTGAAGGGATCTGGTTAAACGTAGCCAACTTTTCTTTATCTACCTTAATTACAGCGCCACTCCAACCTCCAGACAGCAGCCACTCTGGTTGACCATTTTCACCATTTTGAATGCTTGCTATTGTACCTGAGGTATATTCTCCAGGTTCTTGGGTTTGTTGTTGTTGTCCTCCACCAGGAAATCCACCTCCAGAGGATGGAGCAAACATTTGTGCATAAACCTTGAAACTATTGTTGTTCAAAAAAGATTGAGAATTTTCGTTAAATGTATTAATTGTTATTACTAAAAGCAATAATATACTCAATCCTAAAAGAGATGATTTTATGATATTTTTCAAATTAGTTGAAAAAGTAACTCGGATATATTTATAACTTATTATTTTTAGTTAATCGTGATATGTAGAAAATAGTAAAGCATATAAAACCTTTATTTCATTTCTGCTAACCGTAGTGTAAATTTAAATTATTAATTTACATACTAAATAAGAGTTCGATAAATATAAAAATCAGCGATAGTTGTTATTATTTTAATTATTCCTGCTATAAACATCCATATGAAAATAACATATTAGTTTTACAAATTGCTTGATCTTAATATTAGAATCAAAATAGGTGTGAAGAAAATATAATGAATGTATTTCTATTGTTGTACTAGAGAAATTAGCCATAATTCGATAGAACAATATTAATATAAATAAAGAGATAGTTAAAACCATGAACAAAATACTTCTGCTATCATTTATTCCACTTAATTTGATAATTTCGTTTCTTCTTGTAACTACTTTTATATCAACCGTGTATGGTCAGATATTTGAGTTCAATGAAGATGATTATATAGGGTCAAACAATGATGCCAATGACCAAAGAGACGAAAATGATGGAGGCAATGACCAAAGAGACGAAAATGATGGAGGCAATGACCAAATTGGAGGAAACGATAATGGCAATGACCAAACACAAGAAAATGGAGAAAAAAATTTTCCAACTTTTAATTCAGGAACAATCCCTGTTTCTACAGACTCTGAGGATACCGATAAAGAACCTTGTATAGATGGTCCACTTGAATTATCACCAGTAGTTAAAGCCGTCGTTAATGACAAGCCTTATACTTCAAATTTTCACTTTGTAAAAAAATTTGATCAAAATGGTAAACTAGTAGGTAGTTTCGGTACTCCAGGACCAAAGGATGGTCAATTTCTTCATGCTCATGGAATTACTATAGATTCTCAGGATAACATTTATGTCAGTGATGCAGAAAAGTGCAATATTCAAAAATTTGATAAAGATGGAAATTTTATCACAAAATGGGGTACAAAAGGAATTGGTCCAGGCGAGTTTCTACAACCTGAAAGTATGGATGTAGATTCTTCTGATAACATATATCTTGCAGAATATTCTAGGAAAAATATTCAAAAATTTGATAGTAATGGCAAATTTATCACCATGTGGGGAGAAGAAGGCTCAAAGGAAGGTGAATTTAAAAAACCATGGGGGATAACTCTAGATTCCAAGAACAATGTATATGTTAGTGATCAAGTTCTTCCAAGAGTACAAAAATTTGATAGCAATGGTAATTTCATCGACATGTGGGGGAAAAAAGGTGAAAAGAAAGGTCAATTCGTACATCAACATGATATAACAGTAGATTCTAACGACTTAGTTTACGTTACTGACGGTAGACAAAATTCTAGAGTATCTGTATTTGATGACACTGGCAAGTTCATTAGAAATTGGGGAAGTGAAGGCAAAGATGAAGGGCAGTTTATCGAGAACCATGGAATTGTTGTCGATTCAGAAGGGAATGTGTATGTAGCTGATACTAGAAATGTCCGTGTACAAAAATTTGACAGTCAAGGAGACTTTATTTCGATGTGGGGGGGAACTGTTGGGTGTAAAGATAATCAATTTCTAATCCCTCATGATATAGCAATGGATTCTAAAGGCTTTATTTATGTCACAGATAGTGGAAAATCACATTTTAGGTCAAACTATGATTGTAATAAAAATAACGGATAAATATCATCAATAAACCTACCAAAAAATATATTTTTATAGATAAAATTTATATTTATTTTAAAAATAGTTTTTTAGATATATGATTTAAAGTTATTAAACCTATTTGTCTAGCTTTTATGCTTTATAATATTATCTATACAATTTAATAAAACATAATAAGTTTCAAAAAATGGTCTATTTTTATTTAATAGAATAAATAATTGATATTTAATGACATTTTTGTTTTGATTTTATATCTTTGGTAGTTGATGACTTATTCTTTTTCTTTTGTTTCTAACTTAATGGTTGTGTCTTTTGAAGAGTCTTTAATTTTTTTTGATATTGTAAATTTTTTATTGCGAGTTTTAAATTTCCATATCCCTGTAATCATTCATTATCTTTAGTATAGAACTACTTTATCTTTGTTTAATTGATAAATTCTACCACTCATTGGTATGATTCTATCTATTGATATGATACCATTTTCAAAAATTCCTGCATTGGTTAATCTTTCTATACTGTCTATCACTTTGAGATATGAATTATATGTTTCTTTTTCTTTTATTATCTGCATTTCTAAATGCTTAATTTCATTTTGTAATCTCTTTTTTTCATTTCCTGAATTAATTACTTCTCCATAATTTTTTAAATCATCAAAAAATTCTTTTTTCATTTTTATTTTTTAAATTTTTTAAATTGCTGATGGTAATTTATTTTTGTAAATTCTAAAATAGTTTTA
>DATFCH010000125.1:0-2285 GCA_035253345.1 Nitrososphaeraceae archaeon | reverse complement strand
CCTAGTCAAAAAACTAAATTATCTAAAAACTCAATTAATTTTCATCTTTAGATCCTAAACACTATTTCTCAAATCCTATTGATCTATAGAAAAGATTTACCAAAAATTTTTCAGTTACAATTATTATATGTCTTGATAGCATGGTATCAAACATAGTGGAGGCGGGCTATCCTATGAGAAGAAACCTTTGTTTCTGTTACTATTTAAAATTTTTAGACATATCTCTGATATTTTATAATTGGTGGGGGATGGATTAATATGACTACATTTCCCTATGACGTCCCGGATCACATTAGGCTGAGAGGTTTATCACTGGCTATTCATACTCTCAAACAATTAACTACTAATCAAGGTTCTAATATAATCGATATTGCAAATAAATATGATAGTGATCAGAATTTTGTAATGTCCGTAATAGATTTTCTTAAAGATATAAGATGGTTATCACAAGATGAAAATGGTAAATACATTGTTACGGAACAAGGCGTAAAAGAAATATCGTATGTCATTGACAACAATTAGTGATTAGCGATAAAAAAATTTTTCTATATTATATCACTGATTTGTTGATTCTGGATTGTTTATTCTTCACTATTATTTATTATCTGCTTGTTTATTGTCTGTCTGAATATATTTCTGTGTAAAATATTTATTTTAAAATTATGAAATGAATAATGTTGTCATTAATAGCACAAGTTAAACATAAAGATTTATATAAAATAAATTTGTTGTCTATTTTCAAATATATTTTAATATTAAGTTTATCAAAAAATATCTTAATATGTTCCAATATTTTCATGGCTAACATCTATGAACAAACACAATAAAATATTAATATTAAAATAATTATAAATTTTAATTTTCAATTTATTTGTTAATATCAAAAAGATATGAATAATATTTTATTTTTAATATTATATCTTCTATGAGATTATACGAAATTTTTATCGAAACTTTTTTAAAAAACTATGCAATTCAAAAACTTCATTGCAAAAGTATGATCTTATAGTCATAGGAGCAGGGTCTGGTTTAGACATTGCCGTTGAGGCAGCTCAAAATGGTCTCAAAGTAGCACTTATTGAAAAGGATAGACTGGGTGGTACTTGTCTCAACAGAGGATGTATACCATCAAAATTACTTATACATAGTGCCGATATTATTGAAACGATTAAGAAGGCCAATTTATTTGGCATAAAAGTAAATAAAATATCTATAGATTATCAACAAATTGTAAATAGAGTAAATAAAATTACTGATTCTGATTCAGATAATATAAAGAAAGAATTACAACAATTAGAAAATCCAAAACTATTTACAGATAAATGTACTTTTATTGGATATAAAAAAATTTTAATTGGAGAATTGAAAAAAGAAAATAATGTGAATTACGATGAATATGATAGTGATCAAATTATAACTGCAGAGAAGATTGTGATTGCAGCAGGAACTAGACCTCGTATTCCAAATATAAGAGGACTCGATGGTTCTGGTTTTATCACAAGCGATGATGCACTTCGTCTAAAAATGAGACCACAAATACTAACCATTATTGGAGGAGGTTATATAGCATGTGAGTTAGCCCATTTTTTTGGTAGCTTGGGAACCACTATTAACATCATACAACACAATAATTTTTTGATCCCTCAGGAAGATGAAGAAATTTCTCAGAAATTTACAGAAGTTTTTGCTAAAAAATATAATTTATACTTAGGATTTGAAACAGAGTCATTATCATTAAGTAATAATATTGGAAAAAGATTTTCTGTGATAGCAAAAAATAAAAATGGAAAGTCTATAGAACTTAATTCGGATCAATTACTTGTATCTGTAGGAAGAATTCCGAACACTGATTTTCTTAACTTAGACAAAACAGGAGTTATGGTACGTGAAAATGGTTTTATCGATGTCAATAAATATCTTGAAACAACTACAAAAGGAATTTTTGCATTGGGAGATATAATAGGACGATATCAGTTTAAACATAATTCAAATCTTGAAGCACAATATACTTACAATAATATTGTATATCCTGATCAAAAAAAACCTGTTGATTATACTGCAATGCCCCATGCAATTTTTAGTTCTCCGCAAGTCGCCGGTGTTGGTTTCACTGAACAAGAAATAAAAAAGAACAACATACAATATGTAAAATCGACATATCAATACATTAATACTGCAATGGGTCATGCGATAGAAGATACAGAGGGATTTGTAAAATTCCTTGTAAATAAAGAAAATAGAAAGATCCTAGGATGTCATATCATTGGAACTGATGCTTCTATTCT
>DATFCH010000124.1:0-11197 GCA_035253345.1 Nitrososphaeraceae archaeon | reverse complement strand
TTTTTTATATTGGCAAAATAGGAATTATTAGTTTAATAAAACATAACTTTAAAAAAAAGGTCTTTTCAATAATAACTGATACTAGGTTGTCGGAGAAAAATGCAAATATAAAAGGACCTAATTCTCAATTGGTAAGAATTGAGGCCATCATAAGAGAAGAGAAAGTACATGATGTCTTATTAGAGTTAAATAAGCTTGGTGTCCCTGCAACGTTTCATGATTCAAAAGGGATAGGAAAAGGAGAGAAATATCAAATAAGATATGGTAGACATGGGGATATTACTACAATGGCATATTCTAATAGAAGAACTGTAGAGACAATAGTTACCGAGGATAAAGTAGACGAAATAGTGTCTTTAATAAAAGATTCTGCAACAATTGATAAAGCAGGCCCAACTGGAGGAGTTATTCTAATTTCTAAAGTAGATCAACTTATAACAATATAATATTATAACCTAACATTATCTTTTTATTTTAACAGACAGACCATTAAAAAAATCAGGAAAAGTATAAAAACCTTAAAGGTAGTGATGAGGTTTACATTAATTATTATGTAATGCTTTATTATTGTTATTTTTATTGTCATGGAATAATGAGGAATTATTGAATTGGTATAAAAATTTTAAAATATTTGATTGATTATTTTAAGTATCCAAATAAAAGAAAATTTTTATGATATTTAATTAAATGCAACAAATTCTAATCGGAGAGTTTTTTATCTAATAATTCTACAAAAATATTGAATGAATCTTTAGGAATTACAGCTCCACATGCTTTATTGTGACCTCCTCCACTGCCTCCTAACTCCGAAGCAATATCATTTACAGTTCTTCCTAAGTGAACGTTGCAATCCTTAGATCCTCGAATGGAAATAATAAAAATTTCCTTCTCTTCTTTATATTTATATACCATTGCTACTTTTTTTTCAGAAACGCCAAGAACAAAATTAACTACTGTACTTGAAGCCAAATCCAGGTTATTTTGTACTAAAGCTAAATTATTTTTAATTTTTATTTCGCTAGAAAGCGAATTAATAGCATTAGATATTTTTTTTGCATATTTTTCCGCTTCTACAAATCCACCATCAATTTCATGTGGAAATTTCATTGTTGATAAAACATTAACAATATTATATAGATAATCTTCATTGTTTTGGTTGGAAGAAATCATATAAGACATTGCTGTCGATTCAAGCATTAAGAATTGTCTATCGTAACGGGATATCAGAGACGATGCAATAGGTTTATTATCTAAATAATCAGTTAATGCTCCTGCTGCTGCGAAAAATGAAGCATTAGAAGAGAGTTTTTTTTTAAATCTTTTATAGACCTGAACACTAGTACATTCCTCTGTTGAGTGAATCAGATTAACGCCTGTTTTTTTTATTTCCCTTTTTGCATCCTCTTCAAGATCATGATGATCTATATATGTTACTTTATATCCTAAGGAAATCATTTTCCCTAGACTTGAAATAAATTTATTTTGATTTTTTTTGTTAAGTCCAAGATCACAAATAAATATTCTATTGTACCCTTTTGACATTGGTAAAAGATTCTTAATTAATTTTTCAAGTTTATTCACAAGGTTTGCATAATCCACTAAAACTACAGACACTTTTTTAAAAACAGAGCTTATTAATATAGCAGAAGATAAACCATCCACATCCTCTTTATGAGAGATACATATAGTGATTGCCATGTTAAACAACAGTTAGATATTGCTGTCTGTTATATTCTTTTGAATTTTTTTACTTCTAATGGTTAAAAGTGAAGATACTAACACAGTTGCAGAAAAAAATCCTGAAATAGCAATCATTATCATAAATGGATCTACAAATTGTTCAGTTGCCATATAGAATATCCAAAACTATTATGTATATATATCTATTATTAAGATAGGTTGCTGAATTCTTAAATAAATAGCGTTAAAACCTTTAAATATTACTATTTAAATCGAATAATATGTCAAATAATCAAGATAGCTCTGTTCCAAAAATTGTAGCATTAGAAGTTTTGGAAAAGAATGGTGTAGATGTAGAAAGATTAAAAGAATTAATAAAGAAGGGTGTAGGTGCTGAATTTACAACATATTATTATTATACAATATTAAGAATGCATTGTACTGGTCTAGATGGCGAAGGAATTAAGGAAATAGTAGAGGATGCACGAATTGAAGATAGAAATCATTTTGAGGCAATGACTCCTAGATTATACGAACTTGGAGGAAGTCTACCAAGGGATATAAGAGAGTTTGCTGATCAAGCTGGATGTCCTGATGCATACTTACCAGACAATTGGCAAGACCTCAACTCGATTATACAAGTATTGTTAGGAGCAGAACAATGTGCAATAAGGTCATGGGGTGAAGTATGTGATATGACTGCGGGAAAAGATCCTAGAACATATGACATTGCTCAAAAAATAATGCAAGAAGAAATAGAACACGAAGCATGGTTTATTGAACTTTTGTCAAAAAGACCTTCTGGCCACTTTAGAAGAAAGTTTGCAGGACAATCTCCGCATACTGGTGAACAAGGTAGCTTAATTCATCTTTAGTAATTTTTAATTTTTTTATCTTTCTTTTTGAACTATAATCATAAATTTATAAATACGATACTTTATTATGTGTCATTTTTTTATACTCATAGTATATTGAGGCGAAGAGTTGCTGAGATCATCATGGTAGCTTCAGGAATAGGAATAGCAATAGGTGCAGGTACGATGAATATAACATCATTAGCATATGGAGGATTAGCAATCTTGGGCTTAGGGGTAATTTCCTTCTTTTGGAGATAACTTTCCTCTATAAAAACAATTGATGGTATAATCAAAAATCAAATAGGAGAATTTCCAGAAGATATTGGATCCAAAGAGAATTTTTGAAAATATAAAAGATATACAAAATAATAACAAATCAATAGTAGTATTACCCGATTTTTTTATTGACAGAATAATTAAAATTAATAATATAGATGAATTTTTTGTCCATTTAAAAGAAAAAGCAAAATACGGTGGAGGTAGTATTAGAGGAATACCAACAAGGCAGATAGAGGGAGGAAATGCTGTCAATATCGCATACATTCTTGGTAAATTAGGATTTAATGTAAACTTATTCACCATTTCTGATGATCCAAGCAAAATAGTTTTAAAATATTTTTTTCAAAAATTGCCAAATGTAGAATTACACTTATCCCATGGCAAACCTGGATTTACAACGTCAATAGAAATGCACGATCAAATCAATTCTAGTGATTCTAATATAATGATCAGTGATGTAGGGGACAATTCAAATTATGGTCCAGAAAGGCTATTTTCATCTGATAACGAAAAGATACTAAATAATTCTGATATGGTAGTATTTGTAAATTGGGCAAGTAATTTAAGAGGAACTGAACTTCTAAAATATGTATTTAAAAATTCATCTAGAGCATTGCATTTTGTTGATCCTGCTGATATCCAGACACGGAGTAAAGAATTTTGTGAGCTATTGAAAGAGCCAAATAACTTAGTTCATATACTTAGCATAAATGAAAATGAATGTAACTCTTTACTTGTAGAATTAAATCTTCAACACTTAATTCTAAATCAAAAATACAATCAAAAGAATATAAAACTTGCAATTAAAGAGCTGGCAAAAAATTTAAAAGTTTTTATCGATTTACATACCAGATATGGATCTGCTTGTTCTAACGGAAATGAGGTATTTTTTGCAGATACTATAAAAAATATAAATGTAAAAAATTTAACAGGTGCAGGAGATTCATGGGATGCAGCTGATATTATAGGACATATTATTGGACTCCCTCCTCAAAAAAGATTATTTTTTTCCAATATTTTTGCATCATTCTATATATCAATGAATGATAGAGAGTCGATTTCATTAAAACAATTTTTTGAATATTGCTGTAAAATTTTAGACAAAGAAAACACAGAGTAACCAAACCAGTAATTGTCCATTATGCCTATTTATAAATGGAGGAATTTGATTGGTTATTATTTTGTAAGTGCTGTTTTTGTTACCAATTCTTCTATTTTTTTGTTTATATCTAGAGTTACCTTTAGCAAGTCTGGTGTCCATCCTCTCTTTCTAATAAAAGTAGACAAGGCTTTTGTATCTTTAGGCAAACATGCACCCTCAAATGGTCTACCTGCAATGGTTCCATATTTACCTATACGTTTATCTAAAGACACACCTAAACTTACAGCTCTATCGTCTATCCCTAATTCTTTACATAACATTCCAATTTCATTAAAGAATGATATTTTTAATGACAAGAAGCAATTGGCAGTATACTTAATCATCTCAGAAGCTTTAAAACTAGTAACAATTATTTTTTCTGTAAGAGGTTTGTACAAGTCTTGTAATAATTTTGAACTACCTTCCACATCCTCACCTATAATCACTCTGTCAGGAATAAAGAAATCTTCATAGGCGCTTTCTTGTCGTAGAAATTCTGGATTATAACAGACATCATAATCTTTCCCTCTTAGTTTTTTACATTTTTTATCCATATAATCTATTACTATTTCATCCATGGTTCCTGGTAGCATTGTACTGCGAAATACGATTAAATGGTATTTATTAGATTCATTTAATGCTTCAATTAGTGAAAATAACGCAGATTTCACTTGTGATAAATCTTGTTCATCATTAGCACCGGTTGGTGTATTAACACAAACGAAGGTAATATTAGTATGCTCTAAAGCATTTTTTACACTATGTGCAACTTTAAAGCCTTCTTTTTTCAATGTTTCCATTCTATTCTTAGAAATGTCATAGAAAATGACGTCATGGCCTAATTTATGGAATCCTTTACCTGTGGCTGAACCAACAACTCCGGATCCAATTATTGAAATTTTTACCATTATTTATCCACAAACCTCTTTTTATAAAAAAAATCGCAATTTAATATATAAGTGCTACTATCTCTTTTTCATATAGAATGTTAGAAGTGTTTGTTATAAACTATCTTCTATAAAATAGTAATATTAATTTTAAATATAAAAATCATAAAATAAATAAATGTAATGATTATATTCAACAGATTTTCTAAAACTAGGTTCCGATTCATATATAAATTAGATTTACCAAATTAAAATATTAATGTACAGATTGTCGCATATAAGGACCCCAGAGGAAATTACGCTAATTTTCATCATAGCGGCACTATCTGTACTTTTAATTTTTTCCATTATATTTGTTATTTCACCGGATTTTTTTAATAAAATCTCAATTTTAGAACCAATTCAATTATTAGTGTTAAAAATTTCTGAATTTTTTGGTTATGTGGCTATAAACTACTATCAATTAATATGGATATATCTTCCCCTTGGTGTGATAGGATTTTGGCGATGGAGTGTATGGATATTCAAGAAATCAACTTCTTTTTTATATAAACCTAAGGTTCCTTGTAACAAAGTAAATTATAAATACAGTATTATTACTCCAGTTTACAACGAAGATCCAAAAATTTTTGAACAAGCTATAAAATCATGGATAAGAAATGAACCAGACGAAATAATTGGAGTAATTGATGAGAGTGATAATCGATGTATCGAAGTTTTTCAATCCCTTGCCAATCACTATGCATTTATGAAACTTATCATAGCTAGAAAACCAGGCAAACGACCTGCACTTGCAGAAGGGATAAAAGAAGCGAGAAATAAAATTATTGCACTTGTAGATAGTGATACAATTTGGGCAGAAAATATTAAAAAATCAATATTGTCTCCTTTTGAAGACCCAGAAATAGGAGGAGTTACAACAAGACAACATCCCATTGAAAGAAAAACAATATGGCAGAAAGTAACAGATATTTTCTGGGATATGAGAAATTATTATGATTTACCTGCACAAACAGCAATGGGTCAAGCACTTTCGTGTCTTTCTGGAAGAACTTCATTATATAGGAAAGATATCATATTAGGAGAGCTTGACATTTTTCTCAATGAAATTGTACTTGGAAGGAAGAAAGAATCTGGAGAGGACAAATGTTTAACAAGAATAGTCCAAAGTAAAGGATGGAAAACATATTATCAGAGTAATGCAGTTATATATTCATATGCTTCTCCTGACTTCAAGACATTCTGGAGTCAAAGGTTGAGATGGTCAAGGAATAGTCATAACTCTGATTTGATAAGTTTATGGGATGGATGGGCATGGAAACACCCTTTTTTAGCTTTTCATATAATCGATAGATTTATTTCCATATTTACATTGTTTTTTGGACCGATATTTTTTGGAATAGCGCTTTATCTTAATCACTATGTTTTGGCTGTATCCATCCTATTATTGTGGATGATTGGAAGAGGAATTAAAATTTTACCACATTTAAAGAGACATCCAAAAGACATTGTTCTTCTCCCAGTGTATGTAGTAATTAATTTTATGATCGCAATAATAAAACTATATGCATTGGTAACAATCAGAGATCAGAAATGGATAAGATCTAAAAATAGGAAGTTGGTTACTTCTAAATTTAAAAAGATTAAGAATTTTATATTAACTAGTGAAATAATAGGATCACTTGTATTTATTATAATTTTTATTGTACGTTAGTAATAACAAGTCATTCCGGATTCAAAATTGGTATAGCTTTTATATTTCAAATATAATTTTACTTTAGACTTTAGATGGGTAGAGTAAATAAAGGTATTAACTGTAGTGTACAAGGTTGTAGTGAACAAGCCGAAAGATCTATGAGCGAGGGCAAAGGTAGAATGGCTACCGATTTGGATTTTTCCTCAACGAATAAAAGAATCTATTTATGTAAAAATCATTACAAAGAATGGAAAAAAGCTACCAAAGAAGATCGAGAAACAGAAAGAGCAAGATGGAAGTAAACGAATCAGCGGAGAAATAAATTGCGTTTATTACAATTACATACAGATTTTATTGAATACCAACCAATAGAGCAGGAACTTAATATTGCTGAAAAAAATATTGATAAAACTAATAGAAGATTAGAAAATTTGGTAGTTGTATTTGTTTCAGTAGAAAATGGAGATAATAAAAAAACTTTACAAAAAGCAGTAGATGAAATTAAAAATTACGCTCAAACTATAAAAAATGATAGGCTTTTAATTTATCCTTATTCACATCTAAGTTCTGATTTATCATCTCCAAAACATGCTTTTGAAACCATTAAAGAACTAGAAACAATGGTAAAAGACGTAATAAATGATGTGAATAGAGCTCCTTTTGGATGGACGAAGAGTTTTAATATAAAGGTAAAAGGACATCCATTAGCAGAAAATTTTAGGATTATTTCAGCTCAAGAACCGCCTCATCAAATAAAGAATGATGACGTTAAAGAAAATCAACGTAATTTTGAACAAGTTTCACTTGCCTTAAAATCGGAAGAAAGACAACAATCATCATGGCTTATTCTAAATACTAGTGGAGATTTAATTCCTCTTACAAGCTTTAAATTTGAAAATAATAATAATTTTAATAGATTCGTAGAATATGAAACATCAAAAAGAAGAGCTGTCGATGAACAACCACCTCATGTAACTCTTATGAAGAGAATGGGCATTGCTGATTATGAGCCAGCATCTGATCCTGGGAATATAAGATATTATCCTAAGGGAAGATTAATGAAATCATTAATTGAACAATTTGTGACTAGAAAGGTCTTAGAATATGGAGGAATAGAAGTTGAAACTCCTTTAATGTATGATACAAAGCACCCATCTATGGAAAGCTATTTCAATCGTTTCCCGGCTAGACAATATAATATAATATCTGATAATAAACATTTATTTTTACGATTTGCAGCATGTTTTGGTCAATTTTTAATGGCTAAGGATTTTCATATTACGTATAAAAGCTTACCATTGAAACTCTATGAATTAACAAGATATAGCTTTAGGCGAGAAAAAAGTGGAGAACTGGTTGGATTGAGAAGATTAAGGGCATTCAGTATGCCCGATTGCCATGCTTTCTGCAAAGATATAGAACAAGCAAAAGATGAATGTTTGAAACGCTTTGATCTCTCAATTAATGTATTAAATGCGTTCAATATACAAATTCAAGATATAGAAATGGCAATAAGATTTACAGAAACCTTTTATTTAGAAAATAAAGCCTTTATTACTGAAATATCTAGAAGGCTTGGGAAACCCATCCTAGTTGAAATGTGGAAGGATAGATTCTTTTATTTTGTTTTAAAATGGGAATTTAATTATCTTGATAATAGTGGTAAGGCAGCAGCTTTATCGACAGATCAGATCGATGTTGAAAATGCAAAAAGATATAATATTGAATATATCGATGAAAAAGGAAAAAAACATAATCCAATAATATTACATAATTCACCTAGCGGAGCTATAGAAAGAATTATTTTTGCAATTCTTGAAAAAAATGCTAAATTAAAAAAACAAGGAGAAAGACCTCAGTTTCCTTTATGGCTATCACATACACAAGTTAGGATTATACCTATCAAGGATGAACATTTGCAATTTGTAGAGAATATTGAAAGTATTTTAACTCAGAATCAAATAAGAACCGATATAGATGATAGGCAAGAATCATTAGGTAAAAGAATAAGAGAAGCAGAAACTGAATGGATTCCATATATACTAGTAATTGGAGAAAAAGAAATTCAATCTAAAAAATTGGTAATTCGGGATCGGAAAACCGGAAAACAAATTGAGTCTAATGTTGAGAAATTAATAGATTGCTTAAATATAGAAATAAAAGATAAACCGTTTATGCCATTAAATTTGCCTAAATATCTTTCAAAAAGACCACAAATAATGGCTTAATCAGATTACCGCACCACATTTTCATTTGAAGATAATTTAATAAAATTGGATATGAATGAATTTTTAAAGTCATTTAGTCTATTAAGTTTAGTTGACTTTCATTCTGATCCTGTCCAATATTCTTGTTGAGAGAGAAATTTTGGCTGCTAATATTTCCATAATTTGTTTGATAAGCAGTTTTTACTATATCAAAATAGGTAGTAGTTTCTATCTTGCCATTAGTTACATTGATTAAATTAAAATTTTGTACCTGATGAGCGTCTACTCTCCATTGCCAAAATGCTGACCCCCACACATTAAGGTTCTTAAAAGCAGATACTAAAATATTAGCTTCGGTCTGATTGATACTGCTAAATGTTTCGTTAATAAATGTAACAATTTCACCCTCTTCATCAACGATCTTGTCTCTCTGAACATTATTCCATTCTCCTACATATAATGGAACGTTTGCTAGTTCAGCAGCTTGAACAAAAGTACTTAATCGTGATTCCTGATAAGGATTTTCTTGGGGAACTCCATAAACACTTATTTTGAAAACTACATTACTTGTGTTTTTCGGGGCCATTTTTGCTAAATTGGTTGGATTTAATTCAATAGGACTTTGCAAAGATACTGGAATATTCATGCTGTAAGCAATAGTTTTATCTGTATATTGTCTCAAGAAATCGACCATGAATGTATTATATTTTCCAATTTTTTCCCATTGATTTTTATCATGAACTTGAGGTTCACTCAAAACTTCATATCCAACAGTACTTGTATGATTATTTACAGTTTCCAGAATTTTTTTAAAAAATTCCGTTTGTAATGTCCATCCATCTGTTCCATCCTTATCACGGATATTCCTATCCCACCAATTCGACCACCATACTTTCGCGGTAGGATATTTTGTACCGCCTCCACTTCCATAAAAAAATGCATAGTCAGTTTCAAATAAAGAAAATGGAAAACCGGTTCCCCTCTGGGGGTTTAAATAAGAAGACGTATGGAATTGATGATTGTCGTATAAAATATTTATACCGTATTTGTCAGCAGCAGATGCAACAGTTTTTAATTCATTTAAAAATTCCTCTGGATTTTTTATAAAGGATTCCCAGAAAACTAAGAACCGAACATGGTTTAATCCATTATCTGAAAGTATTTTAAAGCTTTGCTCAAAATAATTATCAGGAAGATCGTAATTGGTATCTCTAGCTTGTGCCGTCCTGGTATAAAAACCATGCATATTAACGCCATTGTAAGGCGGACCACTCTTATCTTTCTCATCATTGTTAGTACTTCCGTTTATTTGTTGGAAAGGTAATGAATAAAGCCCAATATTAGATATTATAAGAGAAAACATGAAAATAACTAGATATTTGAGAATATGATTTTTTGAAAAAAGAATTAATTTCATGGGTAATATGATTTGTTATTTTGATATAAATATGTTATAATTTTTCCTTCTAGAAATATCTTATAATAAAAATTTAAATAATAAGTACATTAATAATTTTATCGTCATTTATATAGCATATTAATTTAATTTAGTAACGCAAGTGTTTAGTATCAAAAGTATTATAATCCTAGGTATTACTATAATAATTTCCTTCTTAGCTAATAATTCAGATAATTTTTTTGATACTTCATTTGCAAACGAAATTAAAATTCATACTACCAATTTTTCTGAAGTAGAGGACAAGAGAACAGAAAATAATAATTTAGATAATAAAAATGATCTATGCTTAAGATATGAAAACATCACAAAAACTATCATTATTTGTAATGGAGTAGCAGATATTCCTTCCATTTATGATTTTTTAAATAATAATAATATACTAGAACAATTAGGAGGAAAAGAATGGCTTCTGAAGGCAAATATTTTGATACTTGAAAAAGGAACCCTAAATATTACTGGTTTTGATACTCGTTTACTTAAAATAGATTCCGACTATTTCAATGATGTTGCCTATTCTATAATTTCAAGAGGAAATTTGATTATAGATAATACAAATATTACTTCATGGAATTCAACAAAAAATAGCATCCCTGATTTTACCACACCTAACACACCAAGAGCTTATATCTGGACATTTTGGAATTCTGCTGGCAAAACAAATATTTCCAATTCATTTTTAGGAAATTTAGGTTTTAAAAGCCATTCTGGAACGACAGGAATAACTTTTTTTTCTGGTCATAATAGTTTAATTCAAAATAATACAATTCATGATAATTATATTGGACTATATTTTTCAAATGCAATTTCTAATGTGACTATCACTAATAATATAATATCTAAAAGCCGATCCGACGGTATTGATTTAGACTCAAAGACAAATAATATTAAAATAATAAACAATAAAATTTCAGAAAATAATTTACATGCAATAGCATGTAAAAAAGGTTGCAACAATATTGAAATAAAAAATAATAAATTAGAAAATAATATC
>DATFCH010000123.1:0-2068 GCA_035253345.1 Nitrososphaeraceae archaeon | reverse complement strand
TATTTTATGTTTACGGATTTTCTACTTATGTTCAGGACTTGAATTTCACTTACCCCTTCTGTTTTTTTTATATAATCTTCAAGAGAATCCATTTGACCTTCTTCATCATTTAAAGTGAAATCACAAATCAAAGAATAAATTCCGAATGCCAATGGTTCTTTACCAAACCTTTCTAAACCCATAGCGTTTGGTATATTTGATTTCAATTTGTTTATGATATCATCTAGATTGGTTTCTGCTTCTGAAGGAAGAATTTTCACCCTAGCAACTAGTCTTGACATTCTAAGGTCCCTCAAAACTACAATTTACGCATTTATAAATTCGTGCAAATTCTCTACAGCTTTGACATCGCCATAAAAGTACATAACCACAATTCGGACAATAAAATTTTACACATTCATCATTAGGCATAATTGCTCTATTACAAGATGAACATACTGGTAATTGCAAGGTTGACATTTTAATTGTATTGGAAAAAGAACCGAATTTATATTTTGCTTAATTTATAATATGCCTAAATTCATTTCCTAAAAATGTACTAATTAACCTGATTGCTTTTTTTGATCCCAAAATCTTGCTTAATGCAAAACTATGAAAATCAAAAGATGCGGATTTAGATATCTCTGCTATATCAGAATCCGAAATAAGTGAAAAAATGGAATCTATTGCTTTATTATCTAACCGTTCAAGTATCTTTCTAAAAAGGAGCATTTTTTGAAATTCTTTACCAAATATTGCATACCAATCATTTTCATAACCATTGACTATTGGATTTAGAGAATTTTCTTTAGAAAGTGTTATGTGATTACCAGCTAAAATTCCTCCCATGCCACAAGAAAAAATTCCACCCGCAGTTGTGGGTTTTGTTTGGCCGGCTGCATCTCCGATTAAGATCATATTGTTAAAGGAAAATTTTTTCAACGGACCACCAATCCATATTGGAGCATATATTTTTCTTATAACAGAATATTTTGAGTTGAAACTGTCGATAAAGGATTCTAATGTTCTGAGAGGATTGATTTTTCTACCTGCTATTCCAATTTTAGCTTTACCATCTCCGCTAGGAATTATCCAAGCAAAAAAATCTGGGTATTTTATTTTATCAAATTTAACGATGATTTCATCTGGAATAATCCAGTCTGCATAAACTTCATATTGGGCGGACTGTAACAGGCCATCTCGATTAAAGGTTTTAATAAGAGAATTGATTCCTCTTGCATCTATAACAATCTTAGAGTAATAAATTTCATTACGGGTTTTAACTATGTGTTCCCGCTTAATATCATCATAATGAATTTCAGTCACCAAGTTTTTTGTTCTTATTTCAGCTCCGTTTTTTTGTGCTTGAAAAGCAACCTGTTTGTCCAATTCTCTTCTATCTAAAACTGTTATTTTATCTTTTTTGGCGCTAACCTCAAAACCTTGAGTATCGGAATAAATTTTCGCTTTATTTACCTCGTTTAAAATCGCCCTAGACGAAGGAATTATTCCAAGGTTTTTGAGTCCATCAAGACTGACCAAGCCACCACAGTGTTCAGGGCTTCCAATTTCATAATCCTCTTCTAAGACACAGACAGAGTTTCCAGATTTTGAAATCTCTCTCGCACATAGTAATCCAGAAATACTGCCACCTACAATAATAGAATCGAACCTCCTTTCCATATACTCTAAATATTTTTAATATAAATAATTAAAATGTATTTTATTATGGATTTAAAACAGGTGATTGTGGTTAGAAAAGATTTGAAAATGGGAATAGGAAAAATAGCTGCACAGGTTGCCCATGCTTCAATCTTATCATGCGAAAAAGCTAAGAATAAAAATGTGAATTGGTTTAAAGAATGGTTCGATTTTGGACAACCAAAGGTTGTTTTAAAAGTTAATTCTTTAGAAGAATTAGAGGAAATTAATGAAAAAGGACATTTCTATAACCTCCCTATCGCTATCGTACGTGACGCAGGTTTAACTCAGCTTGAACCAGGTACTGCAACATGTATAGGAATTGGTCCTGCTCCGGCTCAATTAATTAACCAAGTTACAAGTAAATTGAAATTACTTTAACAATACC
>DATFCH010000122.1:0-15948 GCA_035253345.1 Nitrososphaeraceae archaeon | reverse complement strand
TAGAAGACTACTTTGGAGAAGAGAGATTAATTGATAATTTAGAAAATTTATTGATATTATTGCCTCTTTCAAATCAATATTAATTTTTTTTAATAATCCTGGGAGACTACAATATAATAATGTGGTTTTAAACGGTTTAACTATTAACAGTATATAGATAAAAGTTATAATTTTGATTTATTTTCCTATTCACATGATTGATAGTATCGGAGTAATAATATTTGTTTCAAATCAAGCAAACGCTATAGAATTTTATACTCAAAACGCAAATTTGATATAAAAGGTGAATATCCCTATAAGAATACAAAATGGTTCGAAGTAACACCTAAAAATTCTTCAACTACTATTAGTTTAATGGAACCATATTCAGATATGATGATAAATGAAGAAATTGAACAGGCAAAACAAGAAATTGGAACTATGACAAATCTTTGGTTTTATACAAAAATATTGATAATACCTATAAAGAATTAAAAGAAAATGGAGTGAACATTACAGAACCTAAAAAACAAGATTGTGGTGGAATTATGTCTCAAATTAGATAAAGATAATAATATTTTGACATTGATTTCGTCATACGAAGATCAGGTTCATAACAAATAACTTCATAGTTGATAGTAAAACCCATTTGTTGGATAGTTGGAAATTTTTTCCCTGCAATACATAATATAACAAATTTCTTTTATAATAAAAACAAAAAGGTAAAATCTTCAATTATTGTTATAATATCAAGACATAGTCAAATAAAAAATAATAAATATTAATAATAACGATGGTAATTGAAATAAGTCTTGAAACCAGAGTTATTCCCATCAAACACAACAAACACATTTGAAGAGAGTGGAAGTGAAGATACAGAATATTCCTTAATAAATAAAAAAGACAATTTAAATCAACAATCAAAAAGTTGCTGTTGTTCATTATTCAAAATGGATCAATCTTTAAAAAATATGCAAAAGATGTGGAGTATGATTGATTGATTGATAAATAACTATGAAGTTTTGGAATTTAATGATATTCATTATAGTTTTAAGGGGTATTTAGTAATAACAGTTACCTTGATCTTATTATTGTATAATCCTTTTTTATATTTTATTTTACAAAATATATAATGGAAAAGAAGACTATATTAAAAAAGGATAATATAGTAAATTTCAATTTCAATAAACTTGACAATTCTAAAGATCTTGATATATTATTAGAACGTGTTGGTGATTCACAATTTGTATTATTGGGTGAAGCATCACATGGCACTTCTGAATTTTATAGGTGGCGTACAGAAATTACTAAGAGGCTTATAAATGAAAAAGAATTCTCATTTATAGCAGTAGAAGGTGATTGGCCGGATTGTTTTAAGGTCAATAGGTATATCAAAGGATTTTCTGATTCTGATAATAACAACACTGCATATAATGTTCTAAATTCTTTTAATCGATGGCCTACATGGATGTGGGCTAATAAAGAGATAGTGGAATTGATTGAATGGCTTAAATTATTTAATGATAAAAAGAAGCAAAAACAACAACATAAACATCAGCATCAACAAAGACAAGAACAAAACGATAGTAGCAATTCTAATTTCCTTTCCACAAAGAAACTTGTTGGATTTTATGGTCTTGATCTCTATAGTCTATGGGAATCCATGGAAGCAATTATACAATATTTAAAGAAAGTTGATCCAAATGCAGTTAAAAATGCTATCGAAGCATACAACTGCTTTGAGCCCTATGAAAAAGATGTAGAGAATTATGCTCATGAAACAGCATTTGTTCCTGAAAATTGTGAAGATGAAGTTATTGAAATGTTAACCTCCTTACGCAGAAAGATAGATGATTATAGTAAAAGAGATCATGCAAATAGAGAAAAAGAAGAAGAATATTTTAATGCAGAACAAAATGCCATTACAGCAAAGGATGCAGAATTCTATTATCGCACTATGATCAGAGGAGATGTACAATCATGGAATATACGGGATACTCATATGATGGAAACTCTTGAGCGTTTAATAGCATTTCATGATGACTATAACAATAATAATAAAACTAATACAAAAGCAATTGTTTGGGCACATAATACTCACATAGGAGATGCTCGTGCAACAGATATGTTCAAGAATAATATGATAAATTTAGGACAATTAGTACGTGAAAGAAAAAATAAAAAAAATACAGTATTGATTGAATTTGGAACATATAAAGGAAGTGTAATTGCTGCAAAAACATGGGGTGAAAGGATGGAAAAAATGGAAGTACCTCCTGCTATAGATGGAAGTTGGGATAGTATTCTGCATAATATCAAAAATGAATCTATCGCTTCTTCTTCTTATAATAATAATAATAAAAAATTCATTATTTTTTCTAATAATAATACATATGATAACACAATAAATAATGGTGAATGGAGAGGCCAAAGAGCAATAGGAGTTGTGTATAATCCACAATACGAAAAATATGGAAATTACGTTCCTACTGATATATCTTTGAGATATGATGCTTTCCTATTTATTGATGAAACTCATGCATTGCATCCTCTACATATGCAAACTATAAAAGATGAAGATCTTCCTGAAACTTATCCCACAGGACTATAAATAATGCAACATAATTGTTCCAAAACTTAAATTTGCTTTAGATTCTGCTATTAATACCAATATGGACACTCAATCAGAGGCTACTTCTGGTTTTAAAAAATTTGAAGTAGTAGAAAGTAACACAAATAGTAAAAAACTTGATAGTAAAAAAGCATATGAATTAGTATTTCAAGCAGAAAGGGTGATACCTTCAAGTACTTTACATTAGGGACAATTATAATGATAACCAAGTTCTAGGAATTAACTTCAAGGCTCCATTAGAAGAATATGATATATTATTGCCTACTTTTCAACATATGATAAATTCTTTTAAGATCGGAGAAATTGCAAATAATAATTTAAATACAGATTTTAAATTAACATCTACTTTTGCCGATAGTACTCAAGATGATATAAACAAAATATTTGGAAATGATAAGAATGATTGATTATGATGATGGTATAATAAAAAAATTAAATATAAGCGTAAAAAGTTTTGAATTTAACTAATTATTATTTCTTGCATACACTCTACACACCAATATTCTACTGTTGACTCATTGTTGTTGTTGGCCTGTTTCATTATCTCTACATATATTTCTGGTTTGTTTCTTCCACAGTTATCACATTTTCTATTATTAATGGTTGTAGCCACCATTTTTTTTCTTTGTTAATTAGTATTATTCAATATTCTATAATATGATTTTAAGTCCAAACAAACAAAATATAATGGACTTTTATATTTATTCAGGATCGTCTCCTATTACATTAGCCTCTTTTTTAAGATTCTTTTGTTTCTTCTAAAGAAACATTGTCAAGATTCTTTACAATCTCTTTTTGTTTAGGATCTAACTTTTCTTGTCTTATTCTATTATCATCATTATTATTCTCTTTATTTTCAGTATTCAAATTATACCCTCTATAGAATACTCTAGGAGAATTGAGAACTTTATATGTTATTGATATATGATGTGATATTGAGATTCTCCAGAAAATATGCATAATTACACCTAAAGAAATTCCATAGTAGTTAAAAGGATTTAGGATAATTTTACATATAGATATTAATGCTTGAATTTTTTGTAGTTTTCTAACAATATAGACATTAGTAAGGATTCTGTTGCATAGTTTTCACCTTTTGCATCTATAGCACTTGAATATTTGTAGATTGATTGTATCATTTCATTAAACAGATCTCTATTAGGTTGCCTTAATATGTTGGAGTAAGTTTTCCATTTTTCTAATTCTCTTTTTAATATTATTGATGAAGAGTTTTGATTAACATTGATGTCATTATCTTTATCATCTGTAAAAAGTAACATATTCTTAGACTCTAAACGTTCTTTTAAAATCTTGTAATGATGAAAAACTATAGACATCATAATAGGATGAATTCTAATTGGGATAGCCGCATATGAACTAGCAGAATTATACAAAGTTGCAACGTTGAACAGATTATCAAATATTTTTCTATCATTCTTGTTCAAATACTCTCTAAATTCTTTCCAAGTTTTTTCTTCCATAACTGAAGCAATTCTGAACGATGGTATTGTTCGTCCCATTATCAGTTAAACAAAAGGTATTAGATATAACTAGTAGAATACATGTAAGAGAAGGGGAGAGATATTATTAAAATATAGGAATTTCTACAATCCATAAATTCCTTTTCGTTTATATTAAAATAATTATGAGTTCTGAACAAATTGAACAATTAAAAAAGGAGATTCAAAGAAAAATTAATGATGAAGAAGGTGGAATTTCTTCATATTTCAATACCTTACTAAGACAAGCAAATGTTGCATTGGAAAAGAATGTAAGTTCTAGTTTTTCTAGTTTGGACTTTGCAGTTTTAAGGTTGATGATGCTAGATTATTTAGATAATATTTTTAACAAGTAAAAATTTTTTATCTATTTAAAATAGTAACAGTAGATTGTCCAAACTTTCTTTTTGCCTCTTCTCATTTTCCTTCTGGGCTTTCAAAAAATAATGTTAAATTATTAAACAGTAAAACTCCGGAGAATGAAATAAGTCATGGTAAAGAATCACTCTCCAGAAGATCGGTCAGATTTTTCTATGACTTGTAATAATTACCAATTAATTGATTTAAGAATTAAGATAAATGCATATAGTGAAAAATCAGATAATTTTCTAATTTAACAAAACAACCAGAGAATAGGATGAGAAGTGACTATAGCATAGAACTATTCTCTGGCTGATTGAACTTCTGGAGGTTATCGAGATTGTAAAAAATATGAAAATAAATAAAAAGAATGAATCTATTATCGATTTATTGGATTGGATATTATTTTTTTTGTTACAATTTATCCTTATCTAATATTTTCCATTTTTCATCGTCATTTTATTTTTATTATCATAGCTACCATATCCGTGATCTGTGTCTCCGCGGCTGTATTTGTCATATTTTTTTTCATTGCCATATCTCATTTTATCATACATCGCCTCATCCCATGTAACTTCTTTCTTAATTAAAACTTGACCATTACCTGGATCGACAATAACTTTATATATTTTCATATTTTCATCTGCTGCCATTATCTTGTAGACTAAATATCCATGAGCAGGAGTTAGTTCTGCAGAACAGACAAAAGAATTTGGTCCCACACTTGCTTGTGCTGCTTGTATTGCTCCAATAATATCTGTAGTAATTTTAGATTTGAATGCTTCTGCCATAGTAGTTTCGACATTAATAGTAGCATTCAAATTCATCTTACTATCAGAATCCATTCCCATTTTTCCAGTATTGTTGCCCAGATCTATTGTTTCATTGACTAAATCCTCAGTTTGAAAACCTTCTTGTGCATATGCTAATGTTGCATTCATGGGATTACTTTCTAATGTTGAATTTATGCTCATGATTTGGTCATTTTCCAATAATCCTGTATCATTACCTTGTGCAAATACATTGTTGTTGATTCCAAATACACCTATTGCCAAAACAGCAACTAGAAAAGTCGTTGTTAAAACTATTTTCATTAAAAAAGTTTAAAGAAGTCACTTTAATAAACAATTATAATATTTTCTATCTCTGGAATAATTTTCTATATTGAATAAATTTTAATTTTTTATTATCAACAATTTTGTTATTTTTCGATATTCAAAATATAGAACGAGAACTCGAACAAAATTAATATTCCTAAATCGTCAAATTAAAGTAACAAAGATTCCTTCCTTAAACAGAATTTTTGTAAGTAAATTCTAACAGACCTACTACCAATCGTATGCAATCAGTTGTCATAGTCTGAAATTATTCCTCCATAGTCATTGTTAATTCAGACTATGACAACTAAAATATCAAATCATAGAATGAGAAATTGATTAATCTTAAACTAACTTATGAAATTAACTATAACATAACTACTCAATTACGGAAGGTTAATAGGAATTTCAAATAACCAAAGGATCAACCATTAAGCCATAGTCTGGACCGTCGAGGACGCAGTTCAGACTATGATTAAAAATTAGTCTTATTTTTAAATGTTAATTCTTTCATGTAGTTTTAGAATTATCAAAAAATTTCTGAAATTAATTCTCTATTTATCCTCTATAGTAACTAATATCAATAACAATAGTGACAAAAATAAGAACCCCCAAGTGGTACTTATGGGTTCAAATCCCGTCCCCCTCCATTCCATTCACGGGTTTATACAGAATCTTTTATTCTACCAAATTTTAAATCAAGACAAATAATCTTCATTTTTCTTCCTGTAAAACCTACATGTGTTAGTTGCATTTTGGTTTTATTAGATTCAACTTCTTCTAATTCCAATTACTTAGTTTCAGGAAATTCACATATACCTATATATTTCCAGAGTTCGTCAAAGATTATGTACAAGCTTTCAAATAGTTTCAATCAATTATAACTATTAGTGAAAATCCTATGAAAATTCTTGATGCAAGTGAACCTGGTCTTGGATTATCAATGACTGAAGATGAGGTAAGAGATTTTCTTTTCAACAGTAAGTTATTTGCAAGATTAGGGACAATAGATGAGAAGGGAGATCCTAACGTACATCCTGTCTGGTATTATTTTAATAATGACAAAATTTATTTTGAAACAGGCAAGGACTCTAAAAAAGTTAGAAATGTCAGAAGGAGAAATAATATTTATTTTTGTATAGATGATGCTAATCCACCATATAAAGGAGTCAGAGGTAAAGGAACAGCCATTGTTTCTGAAGATATTAGCGAAAATATACCAATTGCAGAAAAGATATTGATAAAGTATACTGGAGATCTTGACAATAATATGGCAAAGTTTCTTATGGATTCCATAAAGAAAGGAGAATCAATTATAGTTGAAATAAATCCACATTTCTATGCTACATGGGACCACGGTAAATCGTAGTAGTAATAAATGACTTCGAAAGTTTTGTAGAAACTAATACTATGTAAACTCGATTAATATAACATATGCTATCAAATAAGTTCTTAGCAGTTGTAGCATCAAGTACATTGGTATCTCAAATTCTATAGATCAAACATCACAACGAAAATATGGATTAGCTCGAAGCCAAAAATATTGTATCAAAACAATTCACACACCTTTATTCTATATTAGATAACAATATTATTTTACCAACTAATACTTTATATCAATAAATGACCAAGTCATAGCTTTAATAAAACCCAGAAACTACCTCTTCTTTATAAAACTAAAAAATTATAGAATTGGTCTAGTTTATAGCTAAGGCATAACTTATAGTAAAAGGTTTTTCAATTGGTGAATATATAGCCAATCCATTTCCACTAAATGTAAAAGTACCCATCTTATTTGCTAAATCAACCATTTTAATTTCATATTTTGTCTTTCCCTTATCTAGACTATATATCCTCTTTACTTGAGTATCTTCTCCTGCCTTCAGTGGTCCATTAAATGTCATTAGTTGTATATTTTCAGATGCAGTGTAAGATAATGTCCCGGAATGATAATCATTTGATGGTGGTAAAATTATAGCAATTTGTTCATTGTTGTTGTTGTTGTTCCTGCTGCTGTTATTGTTGGTTTGCAAGGAGAACGGAATAGATTCAACAGTATCTATCTTTGCATTTTTTGATGGTTCTACTTCTCTATAAATTATTGAATAATTAGCACTAAAAGGATTTTCTGAAGATGAATGAACCAGAAGAACATTTGCTGCAAATTGCCATGTCCCAATTTTTTGGTCATTCTTTTTACTTGATACTGCATACCATTTATTTCCACCATCCATTGAAGCTATTAGTTGTCCTTTTTTATCGGAAACATTAACTGGTCCGTATAATGAAGCAGGCTGAACATCTGCTGTTGCTGAATAAGCTAATACTCCTTCATATAATTTTCCAATATCAGGTAAAATTACTACTGCTTCATGATTTTCAGTTTTTGGTCTGTCAGTATGAATCTCTGGAACTGAATCTAAACTTCCTACCATAACTTTCCAAGGACCTTTCTGCATCTCTTTCATACTTTCTTCACTGATGATTTTTCTTTCTTCAGCTTCTTTTATTTTAGAAACGATTTCTTGATGGATGTTATCATTGTTACTTTGTTTTTCTATCGTTTGCTTATTTTCAGGTAGAGATATTTTTGAAATATAATAGTTATGTAATGTATTATCTTTATTATTAAGATCTGTATTTGAATAGTTAACCTTTTGTATGGTTGCATCAACTATAGGCATTCCAGACATTGGTGCTAAAAATATAGTAAATACTACTGTAATAGTAAATGCCATTTTTGACTCTGTATTATTCGTCATACTTTTCCAGTAAATCATTGATAAAATTGAACCATACATTCTATTAAAGATAAGCCCATATATGGGTTAAGTGATATTATATCTATCATTAATATACGAAAATACAATAATACATCCAATATCAAGACAATTAATTCAATTATAGTTTGCTCAAAATGCAATAATGAGTTTACAATATGCAAGATGATTACTCAATTTTAAGACCAAGAATTTTGATCTTAAAATTAGTTGCGTTAAAATTTTTTGCTTAAGTCATCTACAATAATTCTGACAATTAGGTGGTGATGAATCAGGTAATAATATGTCCATATCAAATCTTGACAAGTGTCTTACCAATATTTCCTCCTTTAAATAATTCAATAAATGCTTTCGGTGCACATTCGAGACCTTCATAAACAGTTTCCTTCCACTTTAGTCTATTCTCTTTAATCCATTTTGACATTTTACTTCGAAATTCATCTAAAATATCATAATGGTCATTAAAGAGGAATCCTTGGAGTTTAAGTCTATGGGATATAGCTAAGTTAAGATTTGTTGGACCGACTGGTAAAGATAGAAGATAAGGATCCTCCTTTTTATTATTAAGATCATCATTAATTAAATTATACTGAGAGGTTGCACCACAGAGAACAATTCTTCCAAAGATATTCATATTATAAATTGCTGCTTCTAAATGATGTCCCCCAATATTATCAAAATAAAGATCTATTCCATTTGGACACAATTTTTTTAATTTAGATGAAATACTATTGTTGTAGTAGTTTGTTTGATCTTCATTTTCTTTTTTTTTGTAGTTAAAAGCATCATCTATTTTGAGAGTATTAATTAACCATTCCACTTTATCATCATTACCAGCACTACCTATAACAGTACAACCTTGTATCTTTGCTATTTGACAAGCTATAGAACCTACACCACCTGCTGCTGCTGCTGATACATATACAATATCGCTGTTTTGTCTAAGTTCCCCAATTTTTAAAAGGCCAATATATGCAGTAAAACCTGTTATTCCAAGTATCCCTAAAAAATGCTGTATTGGAGCAATTTTAGAATCGATCTTGACAACATCATCCAATGTATTATTATTACTATTACCGTTTGAAATCCAGTATTCTCTCCAACCAGAATTTCCAAGAACATATTCTCCTACTTTATACTTGTTATTTTTAGATTCTATAATCTGTCCTATGCATCCACTGATAGGGGGTTTGTTTAGAGGAAGTGCAGGGCTTAATTTAGTTCCTTTGGTCAAATATATTCTCATATGAGGGTCAACTGAAATCCATAAATTTTGAACTAGGAATTCTCCTTGGCCTGGCTCTTGCACTTTAACTTCAACAAGCTCAAAGTTTTCTTCAGTAATTAATCCACTTGGACGTTCTTTCAAACGAATTTCTTTACTAACTATTTGATTATTTGTTGATGTTGACAATTAATGGAGTCTCCGTTATATTTTGGATTTTGGAAGCACGTTAGAAAATATAGTAGAGTACCAGAAACAGTTCCTATTATTAATACTCCTGCAAATATTGCAATAGGAACTATAAAATCTGTCATTACGATAATATTTTCTCTTAGACTAGTAGTTTGTCCATTTACAATTAGATCGAGTATTCCCGATCCGGCTAGTCCTGCGTAAATTATAGTCATTGTTACTGCTGGTATTCCAACATTTAATCCGATAAGATGGATCCAAGCAAGTAGAGATTTAAGACCTACAATCCTTCTTTGTAAGTTTACTTCAAGATGATTGTAGAATGATGCTACTGTTGCTATAGCAACAATCATGATTAAATAAAATATATATCCTAAGAATATCCATTTTGCAGGACCTTCAAAAGAAAGTGAAAGAAATTGAATGATGTCAATAGCAGATGAATAGATAATCTGCATTGCAATTCCTAAAGTCGTTATCAAAATTATTATTGATCCTTGTAATATTGTTGATAAAATAAATCGGTTGGACCAGACGCTTCCCCTAACTTTATTATGACTATTGAATGTTAAAAATTCATTTTTTACATTTGAATCTGTTTTATTCCAAATATTCTTCCAGTAAATCACAGATAATATTGAAGCATACATACTAATAAAAGTCAGCCCATATATGGGTTACAGTGGAGTTACATCTATCATTAGTATGCGATAAATGCAACAATATAACTGATATCAAGACAATAAATCCAATTATAGTTTGCCCAAAATGTTGTGATGGTAGATTACATTTAGAAAGTTGTCTTAAAGACAAATATATAAAAAGTAAAAAATTTAGAACTACAGCTCCTTCATCTTGGAAATATCTCTATAACTTAATTCCATTTCATTCTGAGAAATCTCAAAGTACTGACTATGATATTGGTTTGAAGTCAGTTATCAGTTTAAATGAAGGTGGTACACCGCTTAGAATCTCTAATATAGGACCTAAATTAAATTTAAAGAGTTTAAAGATAAAAGATGAAACTCGAAATCCTACTACTACCTATATGGACAGAGGAACTTCTGCCGAAATTTCTGTCTACAAATGGCTAAGTTCAAGTAATAATTCTAAATGTATAATGGCAGGCAATATAGTAGGTCGCCTTGCTGTATCATTGGCTGCATATTCTGCTCGAGCAGCCTTTGAATGTGAATTATTTGTACAAAATAATCAACAAGAGTGGGGTTTATCTCCTAACATACTTTATCAACTTATTAGTTATGGTGCAAAGATTAATTTGAATTCAAAAAAAAATGTTTTGGCTTCAAATTATTATATGTTTAATTATAACAATACTTTTTTTGTTGAAGGTTTAAAGACTATCGGTTTTGAGATTTGTGACCAGCTTGGTTGGGAACTACCTGATCATATAATAGTACCGATGGGACAAGGAACTCTAATATATGCTATATATTGCTCTCTCAAAGAATTAATTTCTTTAGGGCTTGTTAAAAATAGCAAAAGTGGAAAGAAGAAAATGAAAATATATGGAGTAACTCTTGAAAAAAATTTATTATTACATACAGAAGATTTTAACTATCCTAATAATATTGTTGATTCTATCAAAAATAAAAATAATCATGATAGCAACTCTAGTCTGCAAAATACCTTATCAGATAAGCAAAAACCTATAACGACAATTGCTCCAGAACTTATTCCTCCTGTTAAATATTCATATCTAAACGATGCAGAGTTAGTTATTCATAATAGCGGTGGATCGATTGTAAAAGTATCTGATAGTGATTTAATTAATGCAGTATCATTGTTAGCTAGCCATGATGGTATATTTGCTTCACCTGCAGGTGCTTCTTCGATAGCTGGTTTACTTAAGTTAATTGAGTCTAATTTTATATACAATTATGATGATAATATCATATGCATTGTAACTATGAGTGAAGGAAGCACTATTGATTCTACAAAAAATTGGAAAATTCTTCAAACATATAATAAACTTAGGCCTCAAAATAATCCATTTCTAGAACCACTACATACATTTGAAAAAACTAACAACACCAATAATAAAGATATTGTTCCACTTGGAAACACTAAGACTAAGATTCTCCTCCTCTTAAAAGAACTGCCAGATTATGCCTATAATTTACAGAAGAGATTGAATAATAAATATTCTATTTCATTAGATATTTCTACACTATATCAACATCTAAACGAATTGGAAAAGATGGGAGATATAGTAAGATCAAAAGCTGAGAGTTTTCAAGGCAAACCGATAAGATTCTATTACACTATAACTCCTGCGGGAAATGCACATTCTATCTAGATAATTAATTAGATATACTTTTCAACATACTGATTTCTAAATATGAACATATGACGAATTACAGTAGCTTTAGATTCAACGAAAGCCTTTGTTATTGAAGTTCATAATACTACTCTACCGCCTGTTACTAAAACAATCCTTTTTGAAACATCATTTTTTATATTATTACTGATCAATCATAGGGTTCTAAATGTATGTTTACAAATTGCTTAATATAAGATTCATATTTTTTAATTCCCATGACCAGTAGTAATGGGTTCAAATCTTCCCTAGATATTAGTAGTAGCTCAAAATCTATAGTTGACTTCTATAGATAACAAAAATAATAAATAAACAAAAGAAAAATTATTCAAGAAAAACAATTTGATATATAATAAACAGCTAGAATCCAAACAACACGAAGCAAAAAGTTTCGATCTTTTGTATAGGAAAATAGTAGATATAATTTTAAAAAGAATCTAGTTAATCCTTATTCTTATTTAATTTGTATCTTCCTCTCATTGTGTCTTGATGATATTCACAATAGTATTTTATTGATTGGTAATCGCTAGTTTCTATATCTGATGTATCAAAGTTAATTGTAGTCGAGGATCCATTTTCTACTTCATCACCTTTTACTAGTTCTTCATCACCTTACTCATCACCAGTAGAAACACCTACTACCTTTTCATCCTCTCCCCCATCCTTGCTACTAGGAAATATACTCCATAGCAATCCAAACTAACAAACTTTTTTTATTTTTATTTTTATTTTACAAAATATTTTAATTAATTAATTGATCTATTAGTTTAGCGATTTATGTTCTGTTAGAAGAAACAAATTATATTATGAAACATTTTCTGTATTATTTTTAATAATATAATAACTTAACTTGATCGACAATTATCATTCCCTAATCTGGCATAAATCATCTATGAAGAAAAAAAGTGTACCACGTTCAGGTACCGATACTGATGCAAGATGGGGATTCAGTCATACCAAGGAATGGATATTTGGATACAAACTGCATTTGATATTAAGTAATGGTTCTATCATAGTACCTTTGGCAGCAGACTTTACAACAGCAAACATACCTGATAATCAAATATACAGCATATTGACAAAGGAGTTTACCTGTTACAATAATTAAAAGAACATTATTCATGTCTGCAGCAGATCCTGGATATGATGATCATGAACTATACAATCTCAGTACAGATATGGGATTTCAATTGGTGTGTCCTGCAAAAAGATATGAAAGTACACCTGCTAACAGGATAAAACTGATAAAATTTTATAAATCCAGAGTAGGACACGTTATCTACTCTTTGAGGAGTACATCTATAGAATCATTGATAGGACGTATCAAATCTACATTCAGGATGGATCCATCACCTGTACGAGGATATACCAAGAGTTATGCAATAATACTACTATCGGTTTTGCTATATCCGATACTTGTATACTACGACTGTAAAACCAACAAAGATAATCCTATGGCAATCAAATACATTCTAGGAACATAAAAATTGATGATATGATAATGTATACATTACAATATTTATTAAATGAATTATGACCCAGTCTCAAATAATTGACTTTTCGAGTTCATCTAGCATAATCACATCTCTAAGGCATGATCTATCAAAACCAATTATATCATAACCTTCTAAGGACTTGATAATTTCCGTAGAAGGTTATGGTTGCTTTTAATTAATAATAGTCTACCGTGTTAATTAACAAAGTTAAATACATTATAAATAATTTCTAATGTATTTTTTAATTACAAGGAATAAAGCCGTAGTTAATCATAGCCTACTATGGTGCGAATGGATTTGTTATGCTATAGTAGGCTATGGTTTGTAGACTACCGAGGATATTAATTATTTTTATTAATTAACTTCGTTCTCTCAACATTATATACTTCACTTTCCAAGGTGATCTACTATAACAAAAGATCTTCCGTCCATAATAGAATTTATCTCAAGTTCTATTCTGACCTAGCCTTCTAAGGATTTCCATTGCTGCCTTAGAAGGCTACAGTTTTAACCAATATTTTTCAATGTTAAGTAACAAAGTTAACCAAATATTTAATAAATAATAATCAACAAACTATATTTCCACAACTTAACTATTAACCTAGCCATAACATCCTCTATTGTTGTGATAATAGTTCATCCTTAGGGTTATGGTTTTTAAAAAATGAATATATTTTAGTATAAATGATGATTGATACATCTGATATTATACAAAGTTATTTTATCAATCAATTTTTGGAACCTCCGAGATCAACTACGAGATTCAAATTTCATAATTGTTGGCTATGGCTTTAATAGAAGTTATATTGATTAAAACTGTATGAACTCTACAATAATTTTTATATCTATTTTTTTAATTGTGATATCGGGAATATCAACAACAAATTTTGTTAATGTTAATGCACAAGGTGAAGGAGGAGGAGCAAATCAAACTATACAACAACAACAAGAAAATCCTCAACACGCTGCTAATCGAACTATGGAAAAGGCTTTTCAATCTGCCAATGAAACTGGAGAAGATGTTAGTAAATTTGGCTCTCAAGTAACTGAGGGAGCAAAGGATGTAATTGGAAGCATCGGTGAAAAATTACAAGATTTAGGAAAATAGATAAAAGAAATTAATATTTTATTAATAGGAGTTTGTTTGTTAATATGAATATTCTATAAGTTTAACTTCTCATTTTTATATTTTCTTTCAAGATTTTTGTTGATAAAAGGTGTCAAAATAAGTATATTTTAAAACATAAGATACTAGACTTATTATCTTACTGCTAATGAATTGGCTTTGTCGAAATGCTTGATCAACTTCTTTTCACATTCACTTCCTTCAGGAGGGTTTAAATCTTCTCCTATTACACATGCATGGAATCTATCTCCTATTTGTATTGGACCCATATCGGTATTTCTGTCAAAAGCAAATGTTCTACTAATTGTATATTTTCCCTTTTTATCGAATTCTTTTTGAACATCACTAATTATTTCAGATTTAAATTGTCCTTTTAGCATTGCAATAATCTTAATTTTTTTAGCATCTTTTCTATCTTCCATTGGAACTAGAATCTTTACCTTTACTGGTTTGCTAATATCATCATCATCACTATTATATTGAATATTACTTGTTTTTGTATTATATTGTTTTACATTAGTGTTGTTTGCAGTGAGATTAGCATTAGTCTTTTGGTTATCCAATATCGAAGAATTTAACATTGTCTCATTGGCAAGAGTAGCGAATGATATTATTTTCTTAGATTTGGAATGCATATCATAATAAGACTGAGTTTTATCATATACTAGTGATTTTGCATTAAATAATCGTGCAATAGTTGTGTTACCTGAACCTGCAAGATCTCCTTCATCGCAATCAAAATATTCTATCGCATCTTTTTTATCAAAAGTTATTGATGTTGGATTATTAGCATTTGTATATTGATATGCGCATACAAAAAATTCATCACGAGAACCAGCACTAACAAATTCATTTTCTTTATTCATAACAAATTTAACTTTTAATTTCTTGCTTTTTTCATCTATATTAGATAAAGAAATATCTTTCATAAATTCTTCTCCATTAATTGCACCCACTATTTTAATAATTCCAGTTTTTGATATATTGGCGATATTAATATTAGATAAAACAACTAATTTGTCCTTTTCATCTACATCTCCATTTGTTATTGTAATGGAGTTTTTTGCTCCAAAAGCAGTTTGAAATGGAGTAGATAGTATTATTGTAAGGGATAGAAAAGATACAGCGAGTAGGAAAAAAATTCCTAAATATCTTAGCATATCAAAAACTGGTAGATTTTGAATTTAATAATTTTGAAAATATTTTAGTAAATATAAAAAG
>DATFCH010000121.1:0-12981 GCA_035253345.1 Nitrososphaeraceae archaeon | reverse complement strand
TATTTTATTTTTTTAATAAAAAATATTATTATAATAACGAATATTATTAGGTTTTATAATTTTTAATACAATTTCAAATGCCAAAGAGATTATTTGTTATAGGTGTAGGACCAGGAGATCCGGATTATATAATTCCTATTGCCAAAGAAAAAATTCAGATATCGAAATATATTATAGGTTATAAATATACTCTAACAACTATTGAAAAATTACTTGATAAAAAAAGACAACAGATTTATGAAATTAATATGAGAAGCCAAGAATCAACATATCAACAGGTCTATGAAGATATGAATGATGATGAATATTGTACCGTTCCATTTACAGGTGATGTTAATTTTTCTGAATCAGAGGTTGTTGATCGTTTATTAGAAATTTTTGGAAATGAAAACGTTGAAGTTATTCCAGGAATCAGTTCTATTCAGATTGCATCCTCAAAATCAAAGGTACCGCTAGATAAAGCTAGTATAATTAGCTTTCATGTAACTGGAAATATTAAGCAAAAAAAAATGGAACTATTAAAATCTGTATCAGAAAATAAAAGTGTTATTTTACTGCCACGTCCTTGGCCAAACGATTTATCAAAAAATTTTATGCCTGCTGATATAGCATTATTTTTGAAGGATAATGGAATTGATACAAGAAAAATTAATGTTTGGGTTTTTGAATATTTAACAAATAAGGAAAAAGAAACAACTTTTAAAGGAAAATTGATTGATTTAGAAGATAAGACTTTTAGTGATCTGTCAGTAATGATTATTGATCAAAACAAAAGCCAGACATATTTAGAATTTTGATCTAATAATTTATTTCGTGAATCTCAATGTTTATGTTATTCCTGGAAGGTCACTCTGACTCATTGCTTTATTATAATAATTCATTTGTTTTTCCATAAACTTCTTTCGTTTTTCTTCTTCTTCTAATTCTGATAAATCAATAAATGATAAATTGATGATATTTAATAAAACTTTTAGAATTTCTTGAGAGGTTTTAGGTTGAATAACATTTGGATTATCAATTTCGCCTAGCAAACAGATTCCATCTAAATTAAATTCTTGAGCGATTCCTAAAATTAATCCATTAAATCCAGTTATCTGTCCTTCATCTTCTAATATCTGTAAATTAAATTTATTTACCATATTGATCATTGATGGTTTATTTACTGCAGCATAGACGAATTTTTCTATTGAATTAATTGGTTTTAGAGATGCACCAAGGGAATATAGAATTTTGACATTGCACATATCTGCAATTTTTAGAACTTCATAACATAATTCATATAATCTTCTTGGATCTGTAGGATTAAAATCTCCTGTAAATACTATTATATTATATTCTGAATTTTCATAAAATTTATAACTTGATTGCATATAATTTATAATTCCTTTTTTATATGTTACATACGGTGGCCAAAAGGAATATATTTCAGCAAAAATTTTGGTATCAATTTTCTTAACTAAAAAATTTAGGCATAATCCTGCTACATTTCCCATATCTGGTAATGCTGCTATAAGAATTGGCTTCTTGTTAAATTTTGGTTCGTAATGAATTTTTACTCCTAACAATTTTATTAATAATATTCTTATATATTATAACAATATATATAATTTTGAATTTATAGTTAACTGAAAATAAATGAGGGCATTTCCGAAATTCGTTAGTGGTATATTATTCATATTATGTATTTTGTAACCATTATTCTAATATGCTACTGAGTAACAAAAAATTTCTATAAATACATTCATCTAGGAACTTCTAAAAGTTGTTTTATCATATTCCACTCAATAAATGCTGCAACTATCAAAATAGATACTGTTATTACAATTTCTATTATAGTATATTTAAGCATCGATTTCCAAGATTTTTTTTTATAAAGATCATAAATAAGCATACCACTTCTTGATATTGCTACACCATAGGCAAAAATTTCCATAAGACCAAACGGAGTAATAAGAATTGCTAATGGGGAAATATTTTGCAACGTTGTATTTTCCAAAGCCATTGCATTAAAAACTAATCCTGTACCAAATCCAGAAAATATCCCTACTCCTACACCAATTCCAGGAATAAACATGGACAATGCAATTAAAACATTATTCTGGAAAATTCCAAATTCATCTATTCCTTCAATTTTCGTTTCAAATTGTTCTTTTATTGATGATGATTGTTCCCTCTCAATATTCACTTTAGCACCAATACTATAAGAAATAAGAAATACTATTATACCAAGAGCCAAATAATAAAGACGTTTTTTCAATTTTATGATAATATTAACTAACTTTAATATTTTTGTATTGAACTTAAAATAGAAATGTAATTAAGATAATTCTATCGTAATAGTTTATAGTTGACATTTCAAAGAGAGATATCAAATGCATTGTCATATATTACTGCTAATGGATATCAAATACATCCTGAAGCATTTAACATTTTAAAAAATCATAATTCGGATATAATGGACATAATTCAAAAAGTTGTTAAATTTAAAAAAACTCAAAATGATCATAATAATATTATTCTTATACAAGATATTAAAAATTTTTGTACTATAAATATTTCTGTAGAATGTGATAATTTAGCTACTGATTCATTAAATATTTCACATAATTTGCTAAAAAAATCTAATGAAATTGATGAATTCGAAATTTTATCTAGGCAAAAAAATACATCTAATAAGTCAATTTATAATGGATCTTTTAAAATTATTTACGATTCTACAGATTATATTGATCCCGAGGAAGGAGTTAATGGATATATTTCTTTATTTAAAGATAGATTCAACAAGACTTTAAAAATTTTATCTTCACGCCCGGAAAGTAAGCATATCAATAAGATATCTTCTATAAAAAGAAGAATTAAACAAAACCATAATAATCTTTCATCGAATGGAAATACATCCATAATTGCGGGTCTGGTAATGTCTAAACGATCTAAAAAAAATGGTATTGAATTAGCTATAGATGATTTAACAGGAATTATTAATACTATTGCACCAAATGAAGAGACAATAAAACTTGTATCGAAATTAACATTAGATCAAATGGTGATGTTAGAAATTGAAAATAAAGGAATAAATTATATTATAAAAAATGTTATTTCACCTGATATCCCTGATCATATTCCTAATAAAGGAAAATTGGAAGAATATGTTATTCTAATTTCTGATTTGCATATAGGCAGTAAGTATTTTAAAGAAAATGAATTTTCAAGATTCTTAAATTGGTTAAATTCGCCAGATAATGAAATTGCTTCTAAAATCAGATTTCTATGCATAGGTGGTGATTTAATTGATGGAGTTGGAATATTTCCCAATCAAGAAAAAGAACTTTATGATAGTACAATATATCTTCAAATGAAACATTTAACCAGCTTATTAGAACAAATACCTAAAAGAATTCAAGTTTTTGTTATTCCAGGTAATCATGACTTAGGAAGAAGGGCTTTACCTCAACCTGCCATACCAAAAAAAGATGCAGAAATATTATATAGTTGGAAAAATTTTACAATGTTAGGAAATCCAAGTTATATTGAGCTAAATGGAGTTAAAATTCTCATGTATCATGGTCAAGGACTTGATGATATTATTGCTACAATACCAGGATTAAGTTACTCTAATCCTGCGGAAGCAATGAAAACATTACTAAAAGCAAGACATTTATCTCCAGTATATGGTCAAAGAACTCCTCTTTCTGCTGAAAAAGAAGATATGATGGTCATTACTGAAATACCCGACATACTTCATTCCGGACATGTTCATATAATGGATGTACAAAATTATCGTGGTACTTTAATTGTAAATTCTGGAACTTGGCAAGCTCAAACTCCATTTCAACAGACTATGGGAATAATGCCAACTCCTGGAATAGCAATTGCAGTTAATCTTTCTACACTACGTCCATTTCAAATTGATTTTTAGTCAATAGATATTGGTATTGTAGATAGTAGATGATCATCAGATAATGCTTCTTTAAGTGTAGATAAGGGAATAGATATTTTAATTTTTTGAGAGCGACCGTATCTACCTTGATTAATAATATTAGTAGAAATGAGTCCAAGTTGATCAAGTTCATTTATAATTTGAGTTATTCGACGTTGTGTAAGTGATTCATTATCTATATGTTTACATAATGTGGAGTAAATTTCATAAACTTCTCCTGTATTTCCATTTTTGGATTTTGCAATTGCTAATAAAACAATTTTGGTGTGCGTAGTAGAGTTTTTAATAATTTCAAAATTAGTATCTTTTTCTATTTTATATTGTGCGAGACGAATATATTTTTCTTGTACTTTAGTATCCTTATCCCTTTCAGCAATCTCTGCAGCAACACGAAGTAAATCTATTGCTTTTCTAGCATCGCCATTATCTTTTCCTGCAATTGCAGCGCATAAATTTATTGTTCCTTCAGTAACAACATTATCATAAAATGCCAAGTTAACTCGTTCGGATAATATTTTTTGCAGTTGATGAATTTTATATGGATTGAATACAATCTCTTCTTCACTCAAGCTACTTCTAACTCTTGGATCTAATTTATCCTTAAATGTTAAACTATTTGATATTCCAATAAGACTAATAAAACCTGATTCATGAAATTGTTCATTCGCTCTTGTAAAATTATAAAGTATATCATCACCATTTTTATCAACAAGTGAATCTATTTCATCTATTATGAAAATAACATGCAAATGTCTTTTTTTAATAAAATCTAGAATTCTGTTTGTTGCTTCACCAAGAGATAAACCAGTGAAATATACCTGGTTTTTTTTATCTGTTTTATTTATATTCATTTCCTGAGCTATTTCGTAAAGAACTTTATATGCAGTATTAGCAATTTTAGCATTGATAAAAACAACTGTAACTTCTATCCCAAAGTCTTGAGATTTTTCTGTAAATTTATTAATTACATTTTTAACTACTGCAGTTTTTCCAGTTCCTGGTTTACCAAATAATAATAAATTTGATGGTCTAGCCCCTTTCAGTGATACGGATAAAGTTTGAGCAATTGTAGTTGTTTCTTCATCACGAAATTGTAATTTCTCTGGTACATAATCTATAGTTAATATTTTTCTATTTTTAATTAAGGAATTCCCTTTTATTGCGTTCTCAAAAATGTTATCTAATATATCATCGTTCAAATTAGCTCACCATGCATTTAACCCGACCCCTTACTTTCTAATCCACCAACTTTAGAATTAGATGAACTGATTATTAACATTTAACTTGTTATTAACATTTAAATTTAAACACCTGAATCAACTTATTTAAACTAGATTATCATACAAAATTATTTTAAATAAACTCAATTTTAATTATATTAGTTGGATAGGAAATAATGGGGGGCAGTTGTTTTACAAATGATCACAATTTTCTTAACAAAAAATAAAAAAATAAATAATTCTGTTAAAGAGTGATATTCTAACCCCTTTATTTCTACTGGAGAGTTATCATGGTGTTAATTCTGTTAAAGAGTGATATTCTAACCCCTTTATTTCTACTGGAGAGTTATGATATATTTTATAAACAGTTTGTATTAACAATAGTAATTAAATTATGAATAAAAATATATTTTTTTGAAAATTAAGATTGATTGTTAAGATGTTAATAAATATAATGTTAATGAGTTAAATCGGATAAAGTAGTATGAGATAGTGATGTTGTGATATCGTTTTTTTCCAGGTGTCCTTCAATATGTCTTTTCCCTTCATTGGTTAATTTATATTTAAAGGGTTTTGTAGTTACATCTCTATCTACAAGTTTAAGATCAAAAAGTTTCTTCATTAGACGTGCTGTATGTTCTCTCGTTCTACCTATAGCATTTTTTATCTCATTCGAGGTTAATGGTTCCTTCAACAGAATTTTAAGGATATAATAATTAGTTGAATTATGTTTATTAGTTAAAACCTCATTGTTGTTTAAAATAACAGATGGCTGTGATGAATTTGAATTAATTTTATGAACTATATCACGAGATATTATATTTTGTGATGGAATATTAAGTCTTTCTGTGATGTTATTATTGTCAGTTTTGATATTATTATATGAGACCTTAGAAAATTGTGATACTATTGCTTCAATTAAATCAAGTTTAATTTGCATATCGTTAATTTTTTGCGCTATAGTATCAATCTGAAGTTGTTTTCTCTCCTCTAATACCTCTATTAATTCTGAATAATTAAATTTTGGTGATGTTACGTGACGGTTTTGAGATTTTAATCTTAAAAAATATGATATGAAAACACCATTAATAAAAAAAATTACTGTGACAATAAATAAGGTTTGTTCGAGATTCAAATAACATCACAAACATCACAATCTAATATAATTTTATCGAATTGTTTTAGGTAAAATTAATCTAGAAAGAACTAATTTTCTTTATAATCTGGTCTATCACTTGGATAATATCATTTGATTTTGTGATATTAGTATTGTGATGTTGATTTAATTGTGAAATATTAATCATTTGTTTAGCTACAGTCTCAATAGTATTTATTGTATCATTATCAATTAAGTTAAGGACTCTGAATAAAAGTATTGTATAGATTAGTTGATAATATTTATTTTTACACTGTTTAACTTGTCTATAATATGCACCAGAACTGATTTTATACTTAAAATTTTCATTATTAAGTTTATTATAAATTATAGTTATTTGTCGTTGAGTAAATAAATTTTTTTGAATTAGTAAGTCTAAAAGTTGATTAAATTCTAATTTATCTTCTTTCTCAGTACTATACATATTTGTATAGTATTAATTTCATTATAAAAACTTTCAAAATATAATTTAATAAATTTTTTATCAATAATGCAATAATATTAAATAAAGATATTGATAAAACCAAAAATATTTTTTAGGAGATAATATATTCAAATATGGTTCCAGAATATTTGAAAAATGTAGAAGATTATATTTTAAGTGAAATAAAACGTTATGGTACTCTTTGTTTTCCATTAATTGATTCTGAAAATTCAGCTAATGTGGTTTCTGTTGCAAAAAAAGTCGAAGAACTAGGAGCATCTGCAATTTTAATAGGTGGATCATCAATAATTGATCAAATTGAATTATCTAAAATAATTTCAGAAATTAAATTATCTGTAAATATCCCTGTGATATTATTTCCTGGAAATGTCACTGGTGTATCACCAAATGCTGATGCAATTTTATTCATGTCACTACTTAACTCTGAAAATCCTTATTTTATCACAGGTGCACAAGCACTGGGAGCTATTGGAGTTAAAAAATCTAAATTAGAAGCATTGCCAACTGGTTATCTCATAATTGGTGAAGGAACTACGGCATGGTTTGTAGGACAAGCCAAGGGAATTCCTTTTCATAAATCTAATTTGGCAATAATGTATTCGTTGGCAGCTCAGTACCTTGGGATGCGATTCTTATATCTAGAAGCAGGTTCTGGAGCAAATCAACATATAAGTCCAGAAATGGTGAAATCAGTTCGCAAATACTACGAGGGTATATTAATTGTAGGAGGCGGGATTAGAAATTCAGAAATTGCTAAACACTTAGCAGAAGCTGGAGCAGATATTATAGTAGTAGGAACAATGATTGAAAATGATAACAATTGGGAAAAAAAATTGTCTGATATTATTCAGTTAATAAGAAAATGATAAATCATTTTCAATTTTTAGACGACAATTCGATTACTGAATTACGAAATTTAAAAAGTCCTCTTTTTTATAATAAATATCATAACGATATTCTCGAATCAGTAAATCAAATTTATCTAATAGCTAATGTTGCCCGTAAACAAGGTATTGATACTTTTGATAAAATAGAATCGAGGATAGTCTATGATTTAGCTGATAGAGTAGCTAAGATGCATGACATTAACATAACGAATAGATTAAGAGATTTATTATCAAAGACAACAAAAGAAAAGGCAGCATTAAAGATTTCTGAAGAAATTGCGCAGGGAGAATATAGCACAGATGATCTGTCAACTAGACTAGATAATGCGGTTAGAGTAAGTCTTGCTATAGTAACCGAAGGAGTGACCGTTGCACCATTACAGGGAATATCAGACGTACAAATTAAAAGTAATGCAGATGGTAGTCAATATCTTTCCGTATCCTTTGCTGGACCAATTAGATCTGCTGGAGGAACAGAAGCAGCATTAACAATGCTAATTGCGGATCACGTAAGAAAAGCAGTTGGATTGAGTAAATATCAAGCCAATTCTTTTGATGATGAAACAGGTCGATTTGTTGAGGAATTACGTATTTACGAAAGAGAAGTTGGAAATTTTCAATTTAAAATCTTAGATGAAGATGTAATAAAATGTATTAGTAATTTACCAGTAGAATTAGATGGAGTAGATACTGACCCTGTAGAAATTGTTGGTCATAGAGGAATGAAAAGAATCAATACAGATCGAGTTCGTGGAGGGGCTTTAAGAGTTATGAATGATGGTTTAATTGGACGGAGTAGAAAATTGTTAAAAATAATAGATACTTTAGGATTAGACGGATGGGATTGGCTAAAGGAACTAAAAGGAGCAATTCAAAAGGAAACATCTAGTGAAGATGATACAGTACATCATAGGATGTCAGAAGTAATAACTGGTAGACCAGTTTTGTCAATGTCTAATAAAATTGGTGGATTTAGGTTAAGATATGGTCGATGTTATAATACAGGATTTTCCACAATAGGAATTCATCCAACTATTCCTATATTATTAAATTATGCAATAGTAGTTGGAACTCAAATAAAAATTGATACACCAGGGAAGGCTGCTACAATTGCATTAGTTGATTCAATAGAACCTCCTTTAGTAAAACTAGATGATGGAACTGTAACCTACGTTTTATCTATAGAATATGCACATACAATACAAAATAGGATAGATAGTATTCTTTATTTGGGAGATATTTTAATTAGTTACGGTGATTTTTTAGAGAATAATGCAAAATTACTTCCAGCATCATATGTTGAAGAAATATGGGCATTAGAATTATATACAAAAATAAATACGATATTCTCTAATCATGAATATTATTTTACTAATGATTTAGACATTAATAAAATTCTAGAATATATTGACAAACAACGATTATTTAAAATGACTAACAATCCAATTGGAATAATTCCTACACTTAAAGAAGCATTTTTAATTAGTAAAGTATTAAGTATTCCTTTACATCCTAAATATTCATTCTATTGGGAATCAATATCTATAGATGAGATAATTTTGTTACAAAATGAATTTTTGAAAAAATCAAAATCAGAGATAGACAAAAATAATGAAATAATTTTTAATAAAGACAATGCTAATCAATATTATGAATCATTTTCAATTGCATATAATAAAAGATTAAAAGATATATTAGAACGGTTGGGTGTAATTCATTCATTAAAGACACACAATAATAATTCATTCATAGAATTAACGGATACAAACCAAATTAACTCTTTATATTTATTACTTTATAATCAAATAAAAGATCCAAAAAAATATCAATTAAACTCCTCAATTGACTATATAATAAGTATATCTAATATCTTGATAAAATCAAAATTTTCTTCATCAATAGCTGTACGTGTAGGACGTCCAGAAAAAGCTGCTGAAAGAAAAATGAAACCACCAGTACATGTTTTGTTTCCAGTAGGAAATAAAGGAGGCCCTACCCGAGATTTACTTAAAGCATCAAAAGAAGAAATACTTTATACAGAAATAGCTAATAGATATTGTAAAATTTGTAATCTTCCATCAGTTGGTACTAAATGTAGAAATTGTTTATCTGATACACCTATGAAATATATTTGTAAAATTTGTCAGGATACAATTAGGATTGCTGATGATGATAGTAAGAAAGAAATCCTTAATAAATGTAATAAATGCAAACGAGAAGGAAAATCTTATTCACCAGTACAATATCCTCTTAAAAAAATGTTAAAGGTAGCAGAAAAAATACTGGAAATACAATCAACACCACCATTAAAAGGTGTAAAGAGTTTGATGGGAAAAAATAAATCTGCTGAACCATTAGAAAAGGGAATTCTAAGACAAAAATATGATTTGTACGCTTTCAAAGATGGAACGATACGAAATGATGCAACCAATGAACCATTAACACATTTTAAGCCTAAATGGATCATGACTAATATCACTAAATTAAAGGAATTAGGATATTCTCATGACTTTAATGGAAACGATTTATCTAATGAAGATCAATTATTAGAAATTTTTATTCAAGATATAATACTACCAATAGATACTGCGAATCATTTACTTCAAGTATCTAAATATATAGACAAAGAACTATTAAAATTATATAAACTTAAACCTTTTTACAATGCTTCTAATATAGACGATTTAATAGGTCATATAATAGTAGGTCTTGCGCCGCATACATCAGTAGGAATTATAGGAAGGATTATAGGATATACCAATTCCCAAGTATGTTTAGGTTCTCCAATGTGGCATTCTGCCAAACGTAGAGATTGTGATGGTGATGCAGATTCTGTAATGCTGTTGATGGATGTATTCTTAAATTTTTCAAAAGAATTTCTTCCAGATAAAATTGGAGGTTTAATGGATGCTCCTTTATTGATTCAACCCATTGTTTTACCTCACGAGGTACAGAGACAAGCTCTAAATATTGATATTACATCGAATTATCCATTACAATTATATGAAAAATCATTTAAATATATAAAAGCAGAAAATTTATCAAATAATATTGAAATTATTAAAAATAGAATTGGTTCCGAATTACAATTTTATAATTATTATTTTACTCATCACACTGACCTATTAACCACGGAAGAAAAACGTAGTGCATACTCTAGATTAACTACTATGAATGAGAAATTAGAAATGCAGATTTCAACAGCTAAATTGATTAATGCAGTTATTCCAGATGAAGTGGCTTCTATGGTTCTTACTACTCATATTATCCCTGATATAATGGGAAATATGCGTTCTTATTCATCACAAGCATTTAGATGTACTAACTGTGGCGAAAAATATCGAAGAATACCTTTAGCAGGTAAATGTCTATTATGTGGTAATAACTTAATTCAAACAGTTACAAGAAATTCTGTTGAAAAATATGTCTATATCGCATTAGATATACGTAATAAATTCAAGATGAATGATTATCTTTCAAGCAGAATTGAATCATTAGTCATGGAATTAAATTATGTATTCAAAGAAAAAGAAGTTCAAAAAAATCCTCAATCATCAATTTTTGATTTTATTGATCAATAAATTATAATTTTAATATTGATGGAACATTTTTATTATTACTTACATATTTTTGATAATATGTTATTTAACATGATAGAATTTGTACTTGTTTATAATTAATTAATATTAAAAAAAAAATTTAATTTTGGTTTTGTGAATAAAATTAAAAGATTAAGATATTAGACTTGAACTAAGCTAATATACTTATAAGCTTCAAGTTGTCCATCAAAGGCATAATTCAATTTTTGATATTGTTTCTTAAATTCTATAACATCACTTTTGACATTATTAATATCTTCTTTATCAATAACAACTCTTTTTATAAAATTAGCTATTTCTATCATTTCATCTTCTTTCATTCCTAACCTCGTTATTTCGTTAGCTCCTATCCTTACACCACTAGGATGCATATAATGTCTTCCGGCCTTGATGTCCCCTGGAAGTAATTGTCTATTAAGAATTATATTGGACTTTTCCAAATCTTCTTCAATAGTTCCACCATCATTATATTTTGATACATCTACTGCGATCTGATGTGATTGTGTATAACCTCTTTTTTCCCCCAATACTGTAAATCCACAATTTACCAAACTTTCTGCTAATTTTTTAGCGTTTTTTATAACTTGTTTTGCATAATCCTTTCCAAATTCTAATACTTCTGCTAATGCAATAGCCTTTCCCGCTACATGGTGTAAATGATGACTGCTTGTATTACCAGGAAATATTGATTTTTTAATTGTCTCTGAATGATGTTCTAATGAAAGTATAATTCCTCCTTGTGGTCCCCATAATGTTTTATGTGAACTCATAGTCATGGAATCAACTCCTTCTCTTAATGGATCTTGAAATTCACCCCCAGCAATTAATCCAGCAACATGAGCACCATCATAATTGATGAACATTTTATGATCATGCATAAAATTAGCTAATTCTTTTACAGGATGTGGAAAAAGAAATAAACTTCCTCCAAACATGGCTAATTTTGGTGTTTTACCATTGTTGGACAATTCTAAAATCTTTTTTTTAGTCAAATCAATATCAATTGTCATTTCTTCTTTTGAAAAGGGGAAATATTCAATGTTTAATCCACATACATGGCCTGCTGTACCAAAATGTTCTTTCTTTCCATGAGAAATATGTCCTCCATTTGGAATAGCTGTAGCTATCATCGTATCTCCTGGAATAGTGAATCCTGAATAGATTGCCAGATTTGCAACTACACCTGAGGTTGCACGACAGTCAGCAAATTCTGCGTTAAAGACTTTCTTGGCAAGGTCATTACATATTATTTCGACTTGATCGATAAAAGTACAACCAGCATATACTCTTTCACCTGGCCACCCTTCAGCATATCTATTTCCAAAATCAGATACTACTGCCTCTCTTACTGCCGTACTAGGAATATTTTCACTAGCAATTAATGGAATTGAATTAGCGAACCATTCGTGATGGTTTTTCATTAATCGGAAGATCTGTTTATAGGATTCTAGTGCATTCATTATTACAATTTTTGAATTTCTTTCCTATTTAAAAATACTCTATTAAATTTTATTTTATATAATAAAAGTTTAGTACGTTAATTTCTCATATGGTTGTATATCATTAGAGGTTATCTGATATATGGATAAACCATTTTATCAACAAATTATATATTTCATATAAATGATAATTAAATTAGATCGAATTTATTCCCATAAAATTTAACTTGATTACTACGTTGTATCATAGTATTTCATGTCTAGTTAAAAAGAACTATTAAAAATATTAATATATTTT
>DATFCH010000120.1:0-3133 GCA_035253345.1 Nitrososphaeraceae archaeon | reverse complement strand
CGCTAGAAGCAATATCATTGTCCGATAGTTGTTGACTTACTATAGTATAGATTTCGCCATTCTGTCCTAACGTAAATTTCCATGCTGTTTTAGCATTTGGAATTTGGCCATCTGTCTTTGTCCAATTTTTAACTGTTTCGTCAGATTTTATTATATATCCATTTTGATTAATATTACTACCATCCTTTGGATTTGGTAATACGAATGCAAATAGGTCGTTATTTTGGTTAAATCCTAATCCTGTAACAACAGAATCACCAATTAGTTGGGATTCAATCTTATTCCAATTATGACCTTTGTCATTACTATAGTAAAGTCCAGAACCAGTTCCGATATAAACACCATTTGAATCTAATGGATCTGCAGCAATTGAAACTATCTGCGATGGAATTGATGTTATACTAGACCAAGTCTTTCCTTCATCTTCAGTAATAAAAAGTGCATATCCACCTCCTGGTGAACCATAAAGAATCTTATTATTGATAGGACTGATTGACATTGCATGAAAATCAATTGGATTATCTGTAACTGATGAAATATCTTGCCAGGTATTGCCGCTGTCTGTACTCATTCTAAATCCTAGGTTTCCGCCAATAGGAGGATGTCCACTTGAATACATTACTCCATATTTAGATGGATTAATAACAAAACCCATTAAATCAGATTTATCATTTCCTACTTTAACCCAAGAAGCATTCTCTTTTTTGTTATACAGACCATTATGGGTTGCAAGATAAACAGAATTATCATTATTATTATTACTACCTTCAGCATTAAACAAACCTACGCCATGAATATCATGCCAGTCTCCTAAAACACTTGATTTATCTATAGATGATGAAGCTTCTTCTACATTAGCATTTGATGAAATAAAATAAGGATAACTAATTGCAATTCCTACAATTGCTATCAATATTGCAATTCCTAATGCAAGATATTTGCTGGATATAGATTTTTTATTATTAGTTTCAACCTTTTTATCATTATTTTTATTATTCATTTTTCTTTTTTTATTTGGCAATTACATTATTCACCATTTTATTCATTAGACGAATATTCTGATATTAATATAATATAGTTTACAAATGTAAAATTTGAAGTAAATTCTTTTGAATAATTATTTTTTCTTAGTTACAGTTCTATTTTTTATTCTTGTATAAATTATAATACCTATTAGAATTATTGCTAGTGCTAATGATATGTATTTTATTATATCCATAATTCTGATTTCTGGTTGAGTTGAATTTTTCAGTTGATTATAATTGTTGTAATTAGGAGATGTTTTTTCTAAAGTAGAAGATGATGAAGGACTAGTATATGAGTACACTGGTTTTATAATAGAAATTGGTAGGGGCTGTAATACTGAGGTAGTTAAATTATCTTTATTAAATGCATCAGCAATAATCATTAGAGTATTATTTTCTGACTTTAATTTTTCGTCTTTCATCATACTGAGTTGTAATAATGAACTTGCTTTATCACTTTGAGTTAAATTGATTCTTTGAGGAGTAAATGAATATGTTATTCCTTCTGGTCCACTATCAGTCATTCCAGAAATAGATAAAGCTATATTACTTAAAGATAAATTTTCTTGGTTAAAAGTATTAAAATTATTTCTTATTACTGATACATTCGTTTGATAAGAAGTATTATTATTATCGAAAACTATGGGTTTATTCTTTGAACTTTCATTAGGTAATGACATATGGAATGGAATTTGTTTTGTAATATCTACATAACCTATTTTATTTGATGCCCATTCAGTAAACCATACTTTAGTATTATCATTTGAAAATGATAGAAAGACTGTGGTAGCAAGCGGTCCCGTAGGTATTTCGTATTCTATCATTGTTTTAGGTTCTAGTGAAAATGTTGTAATTCTATTTCCGCCATGTTCAGCAAAATAAATATTTCCCTCTTTGTCAGAAACAATTTGACTAGGAAGAGTATTTGGAAAAGATTTAGAAGGTGAAGTCCAATAGGAAGTATAATTTTGAATTTCTTCATTTAATATGTTTTCGTTGTTTATTGGTATAGCGATTATTCTGCTGGAACCATGGTCTGAAACGAATAAGGTATTTATTCTATTATTATTATTATTAACAACCGATAAACCAAACGGAGAATAAATATCTGGAGGTATCAATTTAATTCTCAACATTCCATTTAGTTCAATTCCAGGAATTACCATAGAAGGGTCAAGACGTAATACTTCATTTGAATAAGACAAGGAACTCCACAAGAAACCTTCATTATCAAAAGTTAGCAAAGTAGGTCCAGTAGAATGACCGGTAGGATATTCCATAATACTATTTGATTTAATATCAAAAATACCAACATTATTACCAGTTATTTCTGCAAACCAAATACTTTTGTTATCAGGAGATAATGTTATTCCCATTATGCCAGAATTATTTGTTGGAATATTATACAGCTCTATTTGTTCATCTGTTATATTCAATTTTCCTAAAGAATTAGTTCTCGCATCACTAAACCATATCAAATTTCTTGTTTTATCATATATTATTTGTCCACCTGCTAAGTTTGTTATTGCATTGTCTACATTTGTTTTTTTAGAAATTGGATATTTTGTAAATGTATTATTAAAAGGATTGAACTCTATAAGTGTACTTGTTGTATTAGTATTATGATAAAACCAAACATTGTTTTTAGAATCGGTTGTTATTCCTTTTAATCCCATTTCGTTATTATCAGTTGGTACTTCAAATTCTTCTATAAAATCACTTTGAAGTTGATACTTTACATAATCTGTTTGTTGTTGTTGTACTTGTCCATATATATTTTGAAATGGCAACTGAAAAAGAGATTTTACATCTGAAAAATGAGTTAGTATATTTGGAATAATAAAAATGATAAAAAGAGAAAAGAAACAAATTATAAAATTTTTACAATTTAAGAATATAAATACCATATGTATTAGAAGTTTATTCTTATTATATTCTTTATTAATCTAGTTCTATTGTTGTTATATTAAAATAAGTGATTCTATGAGATAAGATATATCTATTTTTTAGATTACAAAATAATATAAGAATATCATCTTAATTCTTTTCTTACTATTTGCTTTTATTAGTATAATGTAAATGAAATAGATTGATGATAATATTGATAA
>DATFCH010000119.1:0-3528 GCA_035253345.1 Nitrososphaeraceae archaeon | reverse complement strand
TTTTATTAACGTCATCAGCCTGTGGAATATTCAGTTTCTTGTCAATTGGTTGAATCTTTTGATAACTTTTGGCTGAGATTGGATTATTAGATAATTTTACTTTATATTTTCTAGAATCTACTAATCTTATAGAGTTAAATTCGTCGAATGGATCGAATATGTATTCCCAAAAGAGATATATTTTTTCTTCAGGAAGCAAATAGAAAAAGAAGTTTCTTATTGTTTTCTTTTTTCCATGAAAAGTTCTAAACGGATAATAGAGTTGTCTTATATTAAATGAATCTGGTTTACCAATTTTTGCTTCAAATATTATTATTTGATTAACTGTTTCAAAAGCACCATCAATTTCTATTTGTGCATGTTCTACATTAATTGTATTTAACGAACTATTTTTTACTTTGAAACTAAATTTGGGAGTTGTTCTTCTACCTCTAACTGTTGGTGTCAAATTATTTGTTTGACATACTTTTTCTAATAATCCACAAGAATTTGCATAATCTAAAAATACACTTTCACTTTCTATACCTATGGCAGATTCTGGAAATGGTTTTGATGTTAAATACAATTCTATTTCTTTATTTATTGTTTCAAGTTTATGATAGCCAGTTCCTTTGATAATTGCATATTCTCTTCTACTGGTAGGCAATAGAAAAAGATTATTTTCTTTGAATATTTTTGGTAAATTTTCATATCTATCCATTTTAGCCATTAATCGTGGTTCTTCTTGTGTTATACTTTTAATTTGGTTAGCAGTAACAAAATTTACAGATTTAGAAATATCTATTTTTAATTGTTCAAGAATAATTTCCCATTTTTCTATTTTTCTACTTTTCTTCTTGTTCGAGTTCAAATTTTTAAATTTTTTATTGAATGAAATTAATAATTACGGATAATCAATTCAGTATGGCCTTTCCTTTTTGATGCTTTTGAGTTTATTGCTCGCTGCACTTTTACTTCTATAATATTTTCTTTAAATTCTGAGTATAATTCTCTAATATAATCAGAATCAGAATTACTTAATAAAATCCTGCAACCTTTATCGGTGAGTTTCTTAAAAATTTTTGCCAATTCTTTCTGATCTTTATTATTAAACCCGATATTTGTATAAGATGTAAAATTTGATGTAACGCTAATAGGATAATAAGGTGGATCTAAATAAATAAAATCATTTTCTTGAGTTTGTTCTAATAATATTTTTTTATAATCACTAACTTTCAAATTAGTAATAGAATGATTTAATACTATACTTATATTTCGTAAATTTGATGAATCACAAATTATAGGATTTTTATATCTTCCAATAGGAACGTTAAATATTCCATTCTTATTAACCCTATAAAGGCCATTATAACATGTTTTATTTAATGCTATAAATCTTGAAGTTCTTTCTATATCATTTGAAAGATTGATATTTCCTCGTAATTTATAATAGTATTCTATTGGATTCTTTTTATATTCTCCTTCATGACTTTTTAAAATAGTGATTAACTCTTCAACATGATCTCTTATAGTCTTATAAGCAGTAATCAATTCCTCATTTATATCAGAAAGAAATGATTCAAATCGGATATTTTTTTGTGAAACAATATAAAAAAATACTGCTCCTCCTCCTATAAATGGCTCAAAATATCTTGTAATTTTATTAGGAAAATATCTATTTAATTGTGATAATAATTGTGTTTTTCCTCCAGCCCATTTTACAAATGGATAACATTTTGGAAATTCATAACGAAGTCCTATCTCATTTTCTGAATGAATAGATTGACTTCGCATTTTTAATTAAATGTTAAACATGAATATAATATTTTTGTAATACTTACAAATATTACATAAGATTTTGGCTATCTAATAGGTTAAATAATAGATGTTAATTAAATTATATTATTTATCATTATCATAGCCCTTACTTTTCAAATTTATTTGATGTATATCTTTTTAGAGAATAAAAATTGAGATAATTCAAAAATTCAATATAGATTTTATATAATACGATAATAAGTATATACTAAATTTTAACGTTTGATTATTATTTAATTTTATTACATGAAAAATATTAGAATAAGGTATATAGAAATACAGAAAAATATATGCAATTAAAATGCATGATGAATTAGATAATATTGATAATGAATTACTAATAAAAGCATATAGAAAAATACTTTCTGACGAAGAGAAGATCAAAACTATTTTTAATGAAATAGACTTAAATCTTCAAACAAGAATTAAAAATTTTGAAGAAGTACAGAAAAAGGAAAAGAATCCTACATTTAATTTGATTTTTGAACAATCAATAAGTTTTAACAAGGATTTAAAACAAATTTTTCTAATTCAGCAAGCAATAGCATTAAATTCAGTTTATAGTAACAAAAGAAATTCATTTGGTTTTGATTTGACAAAGGAAGATGATGAGAGAATAAATCAAATAGAAGAAAAAGTATCGAAATTATTCAGTTATAGTGATATATTGGAATGGATAAAAAAATATATCCAAAAGAATAGTGAAACATCAAAAGAATGACTAATGATATAGACATAATTAAGAAAGCCATATATCAATATGATAAGGCTTTAAGGATAAAATCACTCAACATAGAATTATTTGAACATTTATTTGGATCTGTTATATGGTTACAAAGATATTGTGAAAAATATAATATTCTTTTACCAAGAAAAGATGAATTAGAAAGGATAATTAAAAAATCTGAATTCCTTATGAATGAGATTGAACAATCAATAAAATTGGCAATGCCTGATTTCAAACATTCAGAAATATAATCAAATAAAAATCTGAATCAAATTAAGATGTAAGATAAATAATATATAGATAATTTGTTACATAAGATTTATTGTGAAAGTGCAAGGCAAAAAGACAAGGGGCTAGGGGGAGGCTGAAAATACTTTATTGTTGAAAACTGCTTCTAAAGCATTCTGATTATTTCTAAGGATATTCTCTAAATCATTATTGTTATGAAAATTATCTTGTATTTCTTTTCCTGTTTTTTCGCTTGGGTCATTTCTTCCAATGTATTTCTTTTTTAGTTTTCCTTTTTCATCTCTCCAATAAGCATAGTAGTAGGGTCCATGTTTACATCTAAGACAAAAGTCTTTGCCACATTTTACATATTCTTCTCGTATTGTTGCATTTTGAGGTATGACTTTGAAGTTTCTATTAGCAGTTTGTGTTTTTGAGTTTATTTTTACTAATACTTTTTCACTTTCCTTAATAAGAAATATTGCTTTCTCCCGCATTTTTTTAAGAGAAATTTGAGTATTATCTAATTTAGAGAATTCATTACGACTAGTAATATTTCTATTTAGTAATCCATCTTGTATAATATGTTCTCTATGAGATATCATAGAAAGACTAGTTAGATCTTTAGATCTTTGCTTTGATTCGTGAAATCTGTATAATCCAGAATATGGTGAATTTTTGTCACGCTCTTCATAAACTTTATTTTTATAATTGTAATACGCTCTTCTTGATATGGATTTTGAGAACTTATTTTTAATATATTCTAATGCCTCTTT
>DATFCH010000118.1:0-2740 GCA_035253345.1 Nitrososphaeraceae archaeon | reverse complement strand
TATTATTTAAAAAATCTTTAACATGGATGAAAGAAAATAAAAAGATAGAATCTATTACTAATCCACAAACAAAGAAAGTTTCTTTCATTTCAGATTTCCACAAAATCTTGAATATCAAAAATAACTTGAATTTAGAAGCATATAACTTACCATTTAATCGTTTAAAACATATTTTTGATAAGACTCCATTTGGACTAATCTTAGCTTGTGGAAATATTTTAGCAGATGTTGATAATCTTAATGAATTTAAATATTATTTATTGGATTTATTTAACATCATGGATGTACAATCACTTTTAGTTTTCGATATTAGGAACTTTACCAGAATGCAAGACAGTCTAAATATGGAAGACGAGAAATCATACAAGGATTTTATTAATAATAAATATTCAGGCAATTATGTTTATACGGGCAAAAATATTATTGGTGCACCACGAAAAATAATAAAAGGAAAAATAGAATTTGTATTTTACAATAAACAGACTGATGATTTAATTAATACATTTACAAGCAACGATAAAAAATATTCCAATGTTCTAATGTATAATCTCAAAGTTAATGAGATTTATGATATACTTAAAGAACAAGAACGAGTATCAAATGTAGAAATATTTCTAGACTATCAATTTGACAAAAAAATAGATATTGATAAAGTCAAGGAGTATGAACTAAATAGTAAAATAGACAAAGAACAAGAACTAACAAATGATTATTTTGTATTTGTAGTAGAATTAAAATAAATTTTGCAGAGGCTGAAACTGACTTAAATATAAAGTAACGGACCTATAGAGGAAATTTTATAACTTCTGACCCAGATGAAAGGAATTGATTAATTGAGCTCTATTGTATCTATTTCAATAGATTTTATGAACAACTCTTAACTAATATGAAGTGGAGACGAGTAATAAATAATATAGAAGAAAAAACTTCCATTCCAAATTCAATTACTTCAGTATTCACAAGAATTCTCCTTGTATCTACGTTGGTTAGACTTTTTGTAGGAATTACAGATAACATGATAATAGTATATGCAAGTGAGGATGCACGTGATGATCCGAAAACAAAAGCAATCGAAGAATGTAAGAAAAAATTTTCAATAGGCAGTGAAGAATTCCGCGTGTGCCTGCAGGGTATACCACATATAGATCCTTCTTAATTCTAATTTTTTTATTATAGTTAAGATTTTAAAGATATATTTTTTAAATTTGGTAGGATAATAGGAGAAAACATTATGATTATAGAATCTGTAGTTTTTTTAATTAATTTAATCATTTGAGGATATAACCAATCTTTATCTTCCTTTGTTATCTGAGGATCTGGCGAATAAAGATGTTTTATCGATGGTTATATAATGTAAAGTCAAAAGGAAATAATAATCAAAGAAATCATAATAATATTAGTAATTGGATAACCCCAGATTTTGTTAATATCAACAAAAAGAAAACAAAGAGATTGAGTCCCTATAACGAATCTGAAATTTGGGATAGAGAAGAATTGTTATCAATTGTAAAGTATGAACCGTATAAGAGGAACAAAGCTATTCTTACTCTTCTCTGGGACTTTAATGCTAGGCCTCATGAGGTTACTCTTATGCGAATAAAGAACTTAAGACTTAGAAAAATATGGAGAAGGTGAAGTTCCTTATGAAGCAAAGACAGGAAGTGGACCTATTCTTTTAACTTTTTCTTTTCCCTATGTACGTGATTGGTTAAATGAACATCCTTTCAAGAATGAATCGAATGCAAGGTTAATTTGTAACCTTAGCACCGGCGGTCCAGTCAAACCAAATGCAATTTGGGATATGATGAGACAATTAAAAATAAGAATAAAGAGATTATTAGACAACAATGAAATTAATGATACAAAAGAACGAGAGAACCTTCAATATTTATTAAATACAAAGAAATGGAATCCCTACTGTATTAGACATTCATCTATAACTAATGATTCTGACTATCTTCCTGAATATGCATTAAAGAAGAAAGTGCGTTGGAGTATGAATTCACGTCAAGGTACTCGTTATATCAAGACAAGACTAGGTAATGAGTTAAAAGAAAAGATACTAGAATATAATGGCATAATAGATAAGAATGATGACAAGAAGCCCCCAGTCTTAAATTGTCCTAGATATGAATTAGTCAATGTAATAGAAAATATGTATTGTTCAAAATGCAGTTATCCTCTAAAACCCGAAGCATATGATGAAATTAAAGCGTGTGAGAATGCAAAAATAAATTTACTAGAAAAAAAGGTCGAAGAAACTAATAACAGGATGTTACAAATAATATCAATAATTCAGCAAATTCCATCACTTAGTCACATAAAACCAGAAGTACTATTGAAAAAAGAAATAGATAGTGTATAGTTATAACATTCTTTCTTCAGTATGTGGTTTATACCGGGCTTCTATGTCTTTATATTTATGTTTTATTTCTAGTAACTTGATTAAACTATTTACCGAATTTTTTTTCTATTATTGTTCTTATTTCCAAATAGAAATCAAATAACTTAAAAATAAAAGGAAAAATAATTTTCCAAAGTGAATTCCAAAGCTCTTGCGTTATTTCTTTTAAATTATGTTTTGCAAAGAAGTTTATATTAGTCTCAATAGAAGATGGTAACATTTCAACTCCTAAATTCTCAATAAAATAAATTTTATTGTCTAATGGCTTTTCTGAAATTTTTTGAAATATTTTTCGCAGTTTAGAGATTACATCTTTAATAAATCCATTAAATATTA
>DATFCH010000117.1:0-3577 GCA_035253345.1 Nitrososphaeraceae archaeon | reverse complement strand
TTACTCTATTATCTTTTTATAAGTTGATTTACAGTAGCAAATTTGTCTCTAATTCTTAAATAACTTTTAGAGAAAATCATCATACTATGACTCAACAACAAAATATGGAACCTAACAAAAAATTTGCTTTAATATTTAATGCTGTACTTGCTATGGAAAATGCAGCATGCAAAAGATTAGAAAAACGCATTAATGAAGTCAGTCTTCCGGAAGCAAAACAGCAATTACAACATCATTTACAAGAGACAAAAGAACAACAAAAACGATTACAAAATATTATTAAAAAATATAATGGAACTCCTACAACAGAAGAATTAGGTTTACCATTACCATCATATCCAGAATCTATAAAAAAAGAAATGGAATCATCTATGACAGAGGGAGAAAAAGAATTAAAAAAAGCAGAAGAAGATTTACTTGTTGAAAAGGCAGAAGCTACGTGTTATAATATGATTATTGAAAAAGCAAAAGTACTTAATCAGGGCACGGATGCTGTACCCATCCTAGAACAGAATCTAAGAGAAGAACAATCAATGATTAATTGGATAGAATCTAATTGTCCAACAATGATTCAGCAGTTAGTAAACAAATAACATTCCTCTTTTTTTATTTTTGGATACAACGAGAATAACAAGAGATTAATTTAAGAGACCTTATGACAAGATAGATAGATAGATTTAATGTTATCTAAAAAATAGTGAAAATATATAAGAAAACGCTAACATCTTAAATACAATAATTAAAAGTAGAATTAAAATGAATGTATTTTTTGTCATTCCTTTCTATACCAATGTTAATAAGTAATTTTATCTTATATTGTTATATATTTTATCACAATAAAAATAACAATGACTTTAAAATTATTTCTAGTAATGTTAATAGCAATAACTACCTTTATCCCTTTATTACTACAAGATGGATATAGCCAAAAGAACGATACTACACAACAACAAACTACAACTGCAGGAGCAGCAGCAGAACCTAATTCTACATCTTTTACAGATTGTAAATCTATTGCTTCTCAAATTGGTTCAAATGCATTTCCGATTCAAAATCCAAATCCAGAAATTTGTGATATCTCTATAATCCGAAATTCACCACAGATAGTTGACCAAGATGGAACAATTTTAAATAAATTTTTAGTTGCAAATACTCTTGTTGAGATAATGGGCCATTCAAATGTTGCTACTAGCAGTGGAAATAGTAGTAATAATAGTAGCAATAATGGAACTGGCTCTACACTAAATGCTTCGTCACCTGAATCAAATAGACAAAATGTAGTGGCAATGGTAGAACTTGCACTGTTACAAACTGAATTGAAACCAGTATTGAACTTAATATCAAAAACTAATTGGACTATAGTAGCAATACACAATCATGCACTTTTAGAAAAACCTGATACAATATTTGTACATGCAGATGCAAAAGGTACATTAGCAAACATAATCTTTCCAATTAAAGAAGTTCTAGCATTTCAACAACAACAACAACAACCACCACAACAATCAGAAAAACAAACAGATAATGCTACAAAACAAGGACAACAACAGAACCAAAGTAATAAAACAGAAAATCCCTTAGCAGAGATTGGAGAAAAAATAGGAGAGGTTTTAACGGGTGGCGGTGGAAATGAAAATAAGAAGTAATAATAGACAATTATTACAGATATATTAAATTTAATTTATTTTCTTCTCCTCATTTAATTAGAACCTTTATTATATGTGCAATTATTCCCCATTTTTTACTAATGAGATATTTTATTATAATTTCATTTGATTAAATCAAATTCTATTTATCCTTGTAAAAAGAAAGTATTACCAAAGTTTTCATTATTGAAAATAAATAGTAGAATTTATCTTACATAATATTTCAGGTTTTTCAAATAACTAGGAATATTTGGATTATTATTAATTGTTACAAAGAAATTATCATCTTCAGGAGTTGTAAGTGAATCTAAATTGCATGAAGAAAAATCCTTTACTCCAAAACTTTCTTCAATAAATAAATTAAAATTTGTATTTTTAGCCCTTTGATGAATCCTTGGATCGTCATTTCCTTCTATCATCAATCGTAATGGTTTTTGATTCTTTTGTATGGATCTCAATTTTTCGAATAATAATTGTGCAGTTGATGAAAGATCATATAGTGCATTTTTTAAATTTGAATGCACTTGTTCAAATGTATTTTTTCCATCATGAAATTTTGACTGGAATATGTCAATTTTTTTATTTTTAGACTCTATAGTAATGGTTTCTGGGAGTTCCAAGTCCTTAGAAAATTGATTAATATCAATATCATGATATAGAATATGTCCATTAATTATTGATAATTTAAGATCTTTTTCATGTGATACAATAAGATTATGATATGGATCCACGCTGTCAATTTTGTCAAATACTATCAAATCCGCAAGATATCCTTGAGCTATTCTTCCTATTTTATCATCAAAACCAATAGCTTGAGCAGGATTTATTGTCACCATTTCAATTAATTGTCTAGATGAAAATATATTTTTTAATTCATTCTTGTTTATTGAGTCAGCAACTTTTAATTCCCATAATAAATTTTGCTTCCTGTAGGAGACCAATCAGAACCAAGACAAATTAAAACATTATTCTTTTTAGCTGAAATGATATCTGTGGTCTTGCCATAAAGTAAAAGATTACTTAAAGGTGACCAAATTAGTTTTGCCTTATTAGTACCCATTACTTTTAATGCTTTTGAGTTTAATGCAGTACAATGCACTCCTATTAATTTCTCTCTTACTAAATTGTGACTGTGTAAATCATAAAACTCCTTTAATAGATTCTCTGAAGTGCCTTCTGCTAAGTGGTAAATATATGATATTCCTCTTCTCATTATTTTATCTGCATCTATAAAATCTTTGATTTTTGTTAATGGTATAACATTTTGAAAAAGTATTGGAACAGTCTGCCCATTAAACTCTTGTTTTTTCTCCAAATTCCGAAGTAACCAACCAGAATATTTCTTGTTAAAGTATACTAATCCACCAACTGAGGTCGTCCCTGATACCAGTGCCTTGACTTCTGAATATTTAATTAGGTCTCTAGGATTTGAATTTGCAAGGAGTTTTGCAGGAGCGACTATTTCTTGTTGATACTTCTTCAGCCTTTTCCATTCATACCTCTCCTTAAACGTTCTCTCAATACCATTCCATAGATCTAGAAAATTAAAAGAAAGATGATTGTGAAGATCAATTAAGCCGGGATAGATATAGCCTTTGGTATCAATTATTATCGTATTCCTAAAATTAGACGGAAATTCATGTTCATATTTGCATATAAATGAAATAATACTATTATCTATTCCTATAAAACCATTATCTACTATCTCTTTTTTATCATTTAGAGTTACTATAGTTCCTTTCAATAAATACTTCAATAATAATAATAAAAAGGATACAAAACTATTAACAGATTGCTATTACCTCATTTTTATCATTAATATTATTATTTCATTTTATTTTATTTCATTTTTTATAGGGAGTTTTTTTATATATGCAATACTTTAATTTGACTTTAAAATTAAAAAAAAAGATATTACTATTATAATAAAG
>DATFCH010000116.1:0-2271 GCA_035253345.1 Nitrososphaeraceae archaeon | reverse complement strand
ACAATACTCTTTACGTTATTTAATAACGTAGTTAATCTTATAAATAATAACGATAAATTTGTAAGTTGTTAAGATAAGAAATAAAAGATGATAATATAATAAAGTCTTTACAAATACCTTTTCAAATTAACATCTTTATCTTCATTTATTTTCATAAACTTTTTATTCTCGTTAATACTTTCTTTAGCCCCTTCTAATTCTAATTTGTATCCTTGAATTTGATTTTGGAACTTGAAACTTTGCAACTAACGATGTACTCTTTTTATGCCCAATACTGAACATAAAAGTTCGGAAGAGTCATCCGAGTGTTCCAAACAATGCTTTCATTAAATTCCTTATTTTATTTGTAATCGTCAAAGCTATCCGAGTGGTTCAAACAATAATTTTTTTTGTGATCCCAATCCCAAATAACTATTTAAAGTCTTTGCAAATATTTTAGTCAAAAATTGCAAAATGTTTAATAATTCTATAATTATAATAGTATATTTCAATTTAGAACGAGAATTATATGATATAATGATACAATTATTTGATTATACCTATTCTTTAATATATACTACTCAATGTTTTTTCGATGTTGATCCACTCTCAGAATTTCACCCATATATGAAATCACAGATATGTATAGTGACATTCTCGTATAACGAATTAATATATTCATTAATTATTATTATGCTGAGTGGATTGATTATTCATATGATATTTTTAGACAAATCGATTTGTACCAGTTGTCAGGATAATCTGAAACAAATTGAAGAGCTGAAAAGAGAATTAGAAGTAACACAAAAGGTCAAATTGAATGAATTGTTGAACTCTATTGTTTCACCCGATCCATTGACTCTAATTAGTCCAATAAAAGGAAATATTAATGAAACGGGTGAGCCAGAGATACCGTCAATATTTCAATTTTATGATACAATGATCCCTTCAGAGTTCAATTCAGAATATATATAAGCAGCTCAATCGGGTTTATTAATACACAATAATGGATAGAACCATAACCCAAGAGTACGTTCGAGGTTGCACAGATACGATAGTTTATTACGAGGACGTTATTAAACAGTTAAGATCTGAAAATCGTCGGTTTACCATTTTTCTTTGTTTGACAGTTATGATATTAATATTAATGTTATTTATCGAAAAAATATCGATCGAAGCTCGATTCGATTCGATAAATAAGTTAATCGATAATGAATGGAAACAAATTTATAAGCAACAGATGTTGTATAATAAGAATATCGATTTGATAATAGAAATGTTGAATCGATCGAAGTATGATGTGGAATTAGATTACTTTATCTATTAAAGTTAATACATCTGATGGGAAAGAATTGTATATATTTTAATTTTATTTGGAATATTATAAAGTCGTGTATAAAGAAAGATTTATGTCATCTGAGTTGGCTGCACACGATCCAACATTTCTCATATGTGCTTCATAACAAGAGATACGTCCGACTGCACCGCTTCGCAAGATGTTAGGGAGGGTTTAATCTTGTTAATGATCCATTTTGTTTAAATTAAACAAGATAATTTTTGTTTTCAATTTTTAATTATCTTTCGATAGAATAATTCTGGTTTTTAAATTTATCATGTGTGTGCGAATGCTAAGGCCGCAAATGGTAGTCAGAACCGAGTATATTTTTAATAAGAAATAAGTAACAGGTTAATAACGAGTTTTCTGGGGTTTTAACGCTGTGAACATATACACTAATTTTTAAATCACATGAAATCATTTTCTTATAAATTAAAGTCAATTTTCCTTTTGTTGAATTCAAAGTTCGTCTTTATAATGAAAAATTTTGAATTTTATAAATTCCCTATGTCAAATCAACATCAACAACAACAACATCTTCCGTCTATTCAATTACAACGTCAACTTCCTCAAAATTCCCTTAACGTTCAATCACAAAATCAGCATCAACATCTTCCGTCTATTCAATTACAACGCAATTTTACGCCTATTCAGCAACATGATCCTCTTCAACAACAACTTCAAAATCACGATCTGTCACAAGAATTTAATATTTTGAAGAATAATTTGTCGAACTACATTGATCAAAAAATTGAAGAAAAGTTTGTTAATTTGTCGAACTACATTGATCAAAAAATTGAAGAAAAGTTTGATAAATTAAATGACCAAATCAAGAAAGATAAGTTCTTTAACGTTAAAGATAATTCTAACGCTAACGCCAATGATCATAAAGATAATATTGATAAACAGGAATTGAGAGAATTATTAAAGGAATTTGAGGATAGGTTAATTAATAG
>DATFCH010000115.1:0-9801 GCA_035253345.1 Nitrososphaeraceae archaeon | reverse complement strand
CAAGAAATAATTTTTAAATATAAATGATTTATTTAATAATATTGGCTATACTTCATTGTCATAGGGGTCAGGAAGTCGATACAAGATATATTTATCGTCTAGAGAAAATTTTGCAGGTGTAGGATCAACAGTATTAGCAGAACAAGATGGACATTGATTTTTGAAAGTATAAATATTACAGGTCGAACATTTTCTCAATAAATGTTTCATATCATTAGGCCAATTGTTGTTGTGTCTTTTTAGACCCTTGACGTATAAAATTAAAATTGCCGCCCTCTTTTTCAATCGCAGATTTAATTTTTTCTACAGAATTATTAATAGATTTTTCAGCTACTTTGAAATTATCAGCAGCAACAACTATTCTGTATTTTGGTGCTGCAATATACGAGATTATAACCTTCGTATTACCTTTTGTGGTTTCTGCATTATTCAAAATAGATTTTATAATTTCTACACCATTAGATTTTTGTGACGAAACTTCTAATATCCCTCTTATTTCAACATGAGGAATGGGAATCTTTTTGCTCTCCTCTTCAATTATGTCCATTACATTTTCGTTTAATTCTAATGGTAACAGTATTTCTTTTCCTTTTTTTGCAGTAGCTTCAAAAATATCATAGACATAGTCATATTTAGTTAAAATTTTTTCTTCTATTTGTTTTATTTCTTCATCAGAAAGATTAGTTTTAGTTTTAATTATTTGCATGAAAGCATTAGCTTTTTCATTTTTTTTCACTTCAATAATTTTTGATTTTTTTTCTTCACCTGATACCTGCTTTAATGATAGATCTACTTCTGATCTGGTTTTATTGACTCTAATAACCTTTAATACAATTTTTTGATTAGGTCTCACATATCTTTCAATGTTTCTTATCCAACCTGTTGCTATTTCAGAAATATGTAAAAATCCTGTCATATTACCATATTCTTCTAAAAAAACATATGCACCATGACCGGTAACTTGTTTAACGTTAGCAAGAACAATATCTCCCTCATCAGGGAGTTTCTTATGATCCTCCATCTTTATTTTACTCAGAGACGAGATATATTTATCTTGTCAAGCATGCCCTAACTTGAAAGTTAATAATCAATCCCTTTTTTAGCTTTTATTCCATGTTTATAAGGATGTTTAATCTCTTTCATTTCAGTAACTAAATCAGCGGCTTTGATTATTTCAACTGGAGCATAATTACCTGTTAATACAATAGAAGTTTCTTTTGGTCGTACATTAATTAATTCTAGTACATCTTTAGTTGAAATAAGTTTAAGATTTATTGCATAATTAATCTCATCTAAAATAATTATATCATATTTATTGGAAGATATTTTTTCCTTTGCAAGAATTAATGCATCTAGCGCTGATTGTTTATGCTCTTCAAATTCATGATCGTCATCCAATATGCCTATAAAACCTTTTCCTGCAGCAATCATTTCGAATTCTGGTATTAGTCTTTTAGAACTTGAAAGCTCACCATAATACCATTCACCTTTAATAAATTGAATCATCAATACTTTTAGTCCATGTCCCACTGCCCTCAAGACTATGCCTAAAGCAGCCGTGGTTTTTCCTTTTCCTTTTCCTGTGTAAATCAATACGAGTCCTCTATTGGTTACCATAATAGAAATGGTTACATTAAAATGATAAATTATATTTTTCTTTCTTATTATACTTAATTTTTATGTTATTTATCTACATTGAATATATAATGATTATTTAAAAAGTTTATATTTTTAGTCTTGCAATTATTATTTAGTTTTTTTTAGATATGCAAAATAAACAATCAATACTAAAAAATTGGAATAATGATCAGTTTTCTATTGTAGATATTATTAATAATATTTTTGATTTACTTAGTATTGATGAGTTAGAAACTAAAAACAAAGTCCTAGAAGCCTCAAGAAATATTCTAGCTCAAGATCCATCAGATAGATGGTTTTCAGTATTGAAAATGCTTTCCATTTATTCTATAAGGAATAATACAATTTTTGACCAAGCTCAATTATATGATCTGTTGACGGTTTTATCAAAAATTACTGATGAAAAGAAAAAAAATATTGCAAGTACAATTACATTTAACATATATAAGGATATTATGGAGAATTATAATAAATTAGATGATTCTCTCAAACTTACTTTTCCATATATAATAGTAAATCTTATGTACATATTAAAATATGGACACGATCTAGATGGAAAACCAATAAATTTACATTCTATTAACAATTATTATCAAAATTCAAAAGTTAATTCAGAAAATGAATTGAAAAAAATAATGTTACTTGATATGGAACTTAGTAAAACAACCGATAATAAAATAATAGAGACATTAGCAAAACTTACTGGAAGAAAAGAGAAAGAATTACAAATTGCATTTCAGAATTTGATTGAGTCTGATCAAAAAAAAGTAATTGATGTTTGTAATAATTATGAAAAGCTTCAGGAATATTATAAAATAATTGAAACAAACGAATTTACTGAAATAATTGAAAGAGAAGCTGGTAGAAAATTAACTGGAAGCCAGTTACAACATGCAATATATTCGATTAAAAAGACAAAAACCTACTTAGAGAACATATTGGACGGAACATTTGTTCCTAAAGGAAAACATGGAATCAATCATATAAAACATAACATGGAATATGGTTTTCAATTAGCAGGGATTATCCAATCAAGAAGGAAAAAACAGAATAAGGATAAAAGTAATTAATAAATAATATTAAAAGATAGAAATTTTATTTAGTAATGCTAGATAGTTTCAATGTTAAAAACAACATTAATAGTTTACTTGGGTTTTGTTGTTATCATCTACTACCTATAAAACAAGAATTTTATTTTGGAACCGACGAACATATAGGAATTTGTACATTGTCAAGTTTGGATCTGCTCAAGATAATTAAAAATGACCAAGAAATTATTAATAAGATTGCTATTGTGGGAAGATTACTTTCCGAAAATAATGGAATAGACCAGATCGTTAAATTTACCGTACACAATAAAAAATTAAAATATCTTTTATTGTGTGGAAAAGAAGTAAAAGGTCATTTTTCTGGACAAACATTAATTGCATTAAAAAAAAATGGAGTCGATAAGGAGAAAAAAATAATTTTGTCATTAGCACCAAATCCATTTCTGGAATGTAAAAATCAAGAAATTGATTATTTTCGACAACATGTGAGTGTAATTGACAAAATTGGATTATGCGATATAGATAAAATTAGAGATATTATAATTGAAATTTACCAAAAATAGTGAACACTAATTATATATAATTATTAAATCCACTTTGATTATTTTCATCAAAAAAAATTTTAAATGTAAATTTTTCAATTTTGATAGTAAAATCTATTTTAAAAATTTATAATAGTGTTTGTTTTTCTAAATTTATGGAATATTCAAATCCAAATGTCTTAGTAGATACACAGTGGGTAGAAGATCACTTAGATGACAACAATATTCGGATAGCAGAAGTAGACTATGACCCAAAAGCAAATTATAACCTTGGACATGTACCAAATGCAATTTTATTTGACTGGAAAAGAGATATAAACGATCCCCTCTCAAGAAATATAATTTCAAAGGATGACTGCCTAAAATTATTACAAAATGCAGGGATAAATAAGGATACTATTCTTATACTATATGGCGATTTTAATAATTGGTTTGCTGCTTTCGCATTTTGGGTATTTGAATACTATGGTATGAAAAATATTAAAATCATGAATGGAGGAAGAAAAAAATGGCTTGAAGAAGATAGAAAAATTTCAAAAGATATACCAAATTTTTCTAAGGGGAATTTTACACCTTCCGATCCCAATCCTGCTATAAGATCATTCCTTAATCAAGTTAGAGAATCTCTAAGTTCTAACCAAACAAAAAGAATAGACGTTAGAAGTCCACCTGAATTTAGTGGAGAAATAACGGCACCTCCAGAATACCCTACTGAACACGCACAGAGAGGTGGACATATCCCTGGAGCTGTAAATATACCATGGGCAAAAGCAGTAAATGATGATGGAACCTTCAAATCTGCTGATGAGCTTACGGCATTGTATCAAAATGTTGGAATCACACCAGATAAGGAAATAATCACTTATTGCAGAATAGGCGAACGTTCATCTCATACATGGTTCGTATTAAAGCATCTTCTCGGATATCCAAATGTAAAAAATTATGATGGTTCATGGACAGAATGGGGAAATATGATTGATAATCGTATCGAAAAATAAAAATCAACCTAATTATTTTTTTCTTTTTGAACTAAAAAATGAAATATGACACCTTCTTTTCTAATTTCTAATATAGAGTGAGAACGCTCCTGTGCCCATCTCATCAATTCTAGATCTGCCGTTATATCATCAGAAGCCAAATATACGATCTCGCCAACTTTAATTCGATCAATCAAATCATCTAACTTAGAAAGCGTTGCAGCACATTCAGTACCAAGCTCATACATCTCGTAATCTGGATAGGCTTTGAAGCACCGTACATGAAATTCATCTATAAGATTTTTAAAGCGGATCTGAGATTCAGTAGTCGAGCTTAAATTTTTCAAATCCGTTTCTAAATTTGATGGCATAATTTTTACTAGCCAGCCTGAGTCGTATGGACTATCATTAACCTGTTTGGGTTTAGATTGTAATGTGGTATTAATCTCAGTTATTTTGCCACTTATTGGAGATCGTATTATTCCAAAATATTTTAAACTTTCTATAGAACCTATTCTTTTGCCCTTCTCAATAGAAGAATTTATTTGTTTTAGCTTTATTGTTGTTATTTTTCCAGATATAAAAGATAGAATAGGGATAATTCCTATTTTTATAGAATTTGCATTCGAAGTGTCAAGCCATACAAAGTTATCGGGATCATATAATAAATTATCAGGGAAATTACAATTATCAATAATCACAAATTTGAATCATTTTTTATCCAATTTTATTCTTTACATTTTTTCAAATATTTTATTACGCCAAATGATAATCATGATTCTTGTATTATTAATTGTCTAATTTAAAAATATTAAAAAAGTAATATGCTATTTGCTTTCATACGTTTTGAATATTTTTTAGATATTGAATTAGTATAATCAACGGATTAAAAAATATGAATAACCTTTAGAAACATAATCTAGAAAAATAAATGGAATGTCGATTTAGTTTATGGGGCACATAACTTTAACAAATAGTTAATTCCCTTTATCTAGAACAATAGATAGGACTCACAAAAAATTAATGATTTGCTTTTACATTTAAAGTAATATTTTGTTTCTTGAATCGATATCGATATCTATTATCTTTAAATTAACTAAGTTGTAAATAATAATTAAATTTCCATATGATTGAACAAGATTCAATAGATAAAATTAAATTAGAAATTAGAAATTGTAAATTATGTAAATTATCGACTACAAGAAATAATACTGTCCCAGGCGAAGGAGATTTTCTTAAAAAGCTAATGATAATAGGTGAGGCACCAGGTTATTATGAAGATCAATCGGGCACACCTTTCGTTGGTGCCGCTGGAAAAATATTAAGAAAAACTTTAGAAAAAAATAATTTAAATAGTGAAGATGTATTTATTACCAATATTGTAAAATGTAGGCCTCCTAATAATAGACCGCCACAAATTAGCGAAAAGCAAACATGTCTACAGTATCTAAATAGACAAATCTATTTATTGAAACCAAGGATAATATGTTTATTGGGAAATGTTGCAAGTTCTTTTATCCTTGATTGTAAATCGCTAAAAAATGAAAGAGGAAAAATTATCGATAAAAATGATCTCAAGTTTTTTATCACCTATCATCCTGCTGCTACAATTTATAATCGCGGATTACTAAACACATTTGAACTCGATATAAAAAAACTTGCAGAATATCTAAATTAGGAAAATATCAATAGTACAAGATATAAATATTTTATGGATAATTTAATAATATCTTACATATATATTAAATGATGCATGACGACAAACGCGGAATAAGAAATTTGTATTGCAAATTTGACGGAATGTGTCAACCTGTAAATCCAGGTGGAATCGCATGTTATGGTTTTGTTGTCCAAAAAAAAAATGATCAGGTTAATAGAATTTATGAAGAAGGGGGCATTGCCATGACTCCATTTTCTGATGAATCTAGCAATAATGTGGCAGAATATGTGGGACTGATAAAATTATTAGATTGGCTATCAAAAAATAGATATGAAAACTTTCCAATATTAATACAAGGAGACTCTCAACTAATTATCAATCAAATATCTGGTAAATATAAAGTAAGGTCAGAAAAATTAATGTTATACTATGAAAAAACTAAATCTCTTATTAAAAATTTTAACAATATTGAAATAGAATGGATAGCTCGAGATAATAATAAGGATGCTGATGATTTAGCAAATAATGCATATATTGATTTTATAGATAAAAATTATGAATGTTTATATCTCAAATTAAAACCTCATTTTGCAACGGATCAACAAATTAGTCGGTTAAGAAATTTAAAAATTAACCCTTCGAGGTATTTAAGTCGAATTGAAGCGAATAGATTTCTAAAGAAATATAATAAAAAAATGAACTTTTTTAATTAATATCATTAATGCAAAGCTTTTATCTAGTTTGTTTATTGTATATTCTGAATGCCAAGAACAAAGAGTTCCTCTAAGTCTTCAGAGAAGGAAGGTATTCCAGAATGGATAGAAACAGAAATAAGATCAATAAAATTTACAGATTCTGAAACAATAAATCGAACTGGATATATATTAGAAATCTATCAGAAAGATCACAAATTAGACATACAACTTTATGAGGCATTACCTGATGGACGTACCATAGTAGAAGGAATAGATGTACCCTCGTCTCAAGATATATCTAAGTATTTGAAAGGAGTGGTTTATGAATTCAAGATCAAAATGTCTCGAGGAAAACTCAGCGATAAAGCTATAGAATTTTTAAAATCACAATTTATGTTAGAGATGGATGCAATTTATCAATTTGAACTGATGGAATTACAACCTATGGATGTAGAATCTGAAGGAACATCACAAGATTCGACTGAGGATATTGATGAATTATAGTCGACTAAAATAAATTAAATATATGTATAGTATTGTATAGATGGATAGATATCAACATTCCTTAGTCTAGCTTGTTTTTTACAGATGCATTTTTTTTATCGATAGTAAGTTTCATTAACAAAATCCACATCATAATAAGAGGAATATGATACGATGCAATTCTCCAAGAAATTATTACATCTAAATGTGAATCTTGCAATACATCATTAATCGATGGTAAATGATCTAATCCTGAAATGTATGCCCACAATCCGAGTTCAGTTAACCCTGAACCACCAACCGTGATCGGCAAGCTTCCCAATTCGGTAGATGCGGCAGTTGCTAAAATAGATTTGTAAAAATCCAAATTAGATTCTACTATCCCTCCAAGAACTAGAAATGAGGCTCCAAGACAAGCGAAAGCAAAAAAAGTAATTACAATACCAACAAAAAATATTTTGATTGTTCTTTTGGAATTAAAATTTTCTCTACTCATTGTACATAAATCACTGATTGCTGAATTTGTATAAGTAATAATTTTGTCTGCACGTTCTTTTGACAAAAATCTTTTTAAAAGTCTGGTTACAAACTTTGGCAGTTGGATATTATAATGAGCTGAAAATATAATAACTAGTAACCAAAATCCAAAAATTAACGACGAAACAATGATTATAATAGTGCCGATAAGGAATGCACCGTTATAAAGCGCAAATATACCTGCAATTAATGCGAGAATTGTGCCTACAAAAACATCTGCAATTATTTCCATTGTCGCTATCCAAGCTGCAATACCGGCTGGAACTTTATTTTTTGTTAACCATGCTATCCTAACGATTTCTCCTCCAATATAAGATGGTGTGGTATTAGTAACAAATTCGCTTCCTATGCGTACTGAGATTAATTTAAAAGACGACGCGACCTTATATCCTAAAAATTGATCGACAAAATATTTAAATCTAAATGCCTGAAGAAAAACTTTTGTTAGGCTAAATATAACAGATATAATGAATGGAAATAATCCAACACTAAAGATATCTGTAATAGATACAGGAGAGAAAATAAATAGAAAAAGAAGTGGTAAAAGACTTATTAGTATTGCAACTAATCTCCAATTCAATTTATCTAATCACTAAATTATTAGAGTTATATAATAATCAATCAATTTTATTCGCATATCACCATATTAATTTATGACATAAATATAAATAAAATACTATATACACAGTTAATAATCACAAAATTCAATGAAAGCCATTTATATTACAGGAACCGCTGGGTCGGGAAAATCGATACTAACTTCAAATCTATTACAATGGTATGTGGACCATGATAATTTTCCTATTACTATTAATTTGGACCCTGCAGTGGCAGGATTACCTTATACCCCAGATGTGGATATAAGAAATTATATCGATATAAACGACATAGTAGAAACTTATGGCTTAGGTCCAAATGGTGCAATAATAATGTCCCATGATCTGATTGGTACTAAACTACAAGAAGTCCAGATAGAAGTCGATGATTTAAACCCTGATTACATTCTAATTGATACTCCTGGACAAATTGAACTATTTGCTTATAGATCAAGTGGTTACTATTTCATATCTAATTTTCATGCAGATAGCAAGGCTACTATCTTCATAATGGATGGTGTATTAGTTTCGTCTCCGATTAATTTTGTTTCATTATCACTACTTTCATCTTCAATAAATTTACGATTGAAATTATCACAGATTAATGTCTTGTCAAAAAGAGATCTGATAATAGACAAAATAGAGAATATTTTAGATTGGTCTCGTTCATATACATCTTTACTAAATGCATTGGATCAAGAAAATAATGCAGAATTTTCTTTATTAAGTAAGGATTTGATAAAAGTTATTACACAAAATGGATTGAGTCAGGGATTAATAGCTATATCTAATATTACTAACAATGGCTTGATAGAATTATCTTCTGGTTTATCAAGAATACTTAATCAAGGGGAAGAAGTTAATTATTAAATATACAAAAATGGATTCATGTAAAGCTATTGCACCGTCATCTACCGCTAATCTAGGTCCAGGTTTCGATACCTTTGGTCTGGCTCTAGATATTTTTAATGACGAAGTAAGAATAAGCAAGAAAGGAAATAAAACTAAAAAGATAACCATTTCTAACATAAAGCAGGAATATGGAACTAAAATTCCCTTTGAAGTTGAAAACAATTCGGCTGCATTGGTAGTTCAAAGGATGATGGAAGACTTTAAAATTGATGATTACATTGATATTGAAATAACTAAAGGTATACCACCTGGCTATGGTCTAGGAAGCAGTGCAGCATCATCAGTTGCTGCTGCTTTTGCTTTTAATCAAGTATATAATCTCAAACTAGACGTAAATGAATTAATTAATTTTGCCGCAGAAGGAGAACGAGCTTCAGCAGGAATCAAACATTATGACAATGTTGCCAGTTCTATGTTAGGTGGATTTATAATAGCGCGAACCACCCCAAAACTTGAAATTATTAAATTTGAACCACCAGAAGATCTCTATTTGGTAATCGGAATTCCGAAGATTGCTGTTCCAAAAAAGAAAACACAAAGTGCGAGAAGTTTATTACCATTAAGTTCCCCTTTAGAGAACATCATAACAAACATTGCTAATTCAAGTACTATTGTTGCGGGTTTTGCATTTAAAGACGTAGAAATGATAGCAAAGGGAATTGATGACAGAATAGTTGAACCCGCAAGAAAAAAAATGATCCCGGGATTTGAT
>DATFCH010000114.1:0-4012 GCA_035253345.1 Nitrososphaeraceae archaeon | reverse complement strand
CATACTTAAATAAGAGGATATTGAAATTTACATTATGTTATCCAAAGCCATTGCTATAATTGATGATGAAGCAGACTTGGTTAACTTATTTTATGAAGCCCTTACACTGAGTAGTTTCAACGTCTATGCTTTTACTAATCCTCTTGAAGCATTAAACCATATTAAAAAAAGTCCAGAAGACTATGGACTGATAATATCTGATTTTAAAATGCCAATAATGGATGGCAATGAATTATGTACAAAATTAATCAATATCAATCCCAATCTTAAAATAATTTTGATGTCAGCATATTCTGATATAAAATACGATAAAGAAAAGTTTCTTTTTATCAATAAACCCATATCGATTACTAGACTTATTGAAATAGTTCAAGAACAGTTAATTGAGCCTTATATCAGAATATAATTCCATTAGGAAATGGGAGAATAGAGGTACAAATATTACAACTAGAATTTACAAAATTTTTTATATTCGAGTACGATAATTTAAAAAAATTACCAAATATCAAATAACCAAACCATAATCACATTAAAAATTAGACAAGACTTCATTTAGAACACTCAATTTTGAAGAAAAAATCAAACAAACTTTTTAAAGATCTTATCCATACTAGCTAAAGATTCCAAGTATGTCTAGCTCTAATCAACTAATATTATTATTAGATGATGACCAAGACATTCTTACTCTCTATCACGATAGTTTAGAGTGTTGGGGATATCAAACAATTTCATTTGACAATCCAATTGACGCATTAAACTATATGTGTACTGATAATAATATTTCAAAATGCTCTCTTATTATTACAGATTATAGAATGCCTCAAATGAATGGATTAGATTTTATTCAACATATCAGAGAAAGATATAGCAATGGTAGTCAGAATAAGATTTATCAGCTAAAAGTAATACTAATTAGCGCATTTGTTATTAGTGAATTGACATTAACACAAACAGTACTAAATCTAAAAATCGATAAAATATTAGAAAAACCCATTCCTTTAGAACTTTTTAAACAAGAAGTAGAAAATTTAATAAGGAAATAATAGTAAAAGTCCTCTCTTATTGAGTATCATACATCAATCAATTTTTTGTTTTCATTCTTATTTTTACTCATATGAAAGATAGGTTAAAAACATAAGATGATTAAATGCATTAAAGATTTAGTAATTCTATAATATCTCACAAAAAATTTTTTATATTTTGATATTTTTATGATAGAAACCCTATTCAGTCCAAGATCTCTTAACATAGCCTTCTGCTTTCGTATTCCTACAGACTATTGGGTTGATTAATTCTATATCCATAGCAGAGGGCTAAGGTTTTTCTTTGTTCAAATAAGAATTTTTGTCAATTAACAAAGTTAATCAAACGATAAATATTTGCTAATGTATTCTTTCACAATAAGGATAAGTCATAAACCCGTCATAGTCTACTACTATTTCTGTTTGCACGTCTAACTGTTGTTCAGAAGTAGGCTATGACTTTGATAAATTATTTCTAATAAATAGTGAAAAATATATCACATCTGACGGACAGGTAATAGACAGAAGAATCAAAAAAGTCGCTTTAAGTGATTTTGGATTGCAATTATGAAAATCTGAGAGAAGACTATCTAAATTTAATCTGCTACAAATATCGACAATAGTTAAATAAAAATTTTGTAAATATAATAGCGATCCTGTTACAGGGATCAATTTGGGAAATATAACCAAATGAGTCTAGCTTGAAACCTTCTGACCTTTACATACTTTCAGGCTAGATTCCCTGAATATAATTTATTTATCATATGAAATTACTCTCAGATAAAGAAATAGAGCAAATTTTTTATTCTATTATTTCGTATATATTATGAAACTTAATTAATTTGAGTAAAGAAATTGAAAGATTTTCTTTCAAAGGTGTGAATAAAATTGACTGATAATGAAAGAAATCAATATGTTATTCATTGTATAGTAAAGAGATTTTCCGATAAAGAAGCTCTCGTATATTTAAAAAGTATGGGATATAAAATGTCTTCGGTAACTTATTGGAGAATTCGTAAATCAATACTAGGCAATAGATTTAAGAGAATTCAAGAGATTGCGGATCATGAGTTACGAGAAAAATAATGATTTAGGATATCGATATTCCGACAAATATTGATTTATTTCACAAAATTGTATTTAATTCTTAAATATTATGTCTTTACAATACTTTTATATTCACACCACAAAACGATATCTTTAAACATAGCCCTCCAAAATCCTGATTCATTCTATATGGCTATGACAATAAATTATTATCTCTAATAATTATATATTATTATAAATAGAAACTTATAACCTCAAAAGTAAATCCATCCGAAATACTTTCCATAGTCCTCTTTGTTAGTAGTAGAAAAGAGGAGGGCTATGGATCTAATTGATCATAAATTATCTAAAATTGCTAAATAGTTTATTCTTTAAAAAATTTTACCGACTGATCCAATCAAAAATTGCATGCTATAGCCTCTACCGTTTTGCTCCTAGATTTAAGAGACTATAGTTTTTTTATATATTTAAATAAATCAAACATGAATAAAATGTATCTATCATACTTTCCTACAGCGACTTACCAAAGATCATCCTCTAGAAACAGGCATTGATTGGTTTCTTACTGATAGAATAGAGGGAGGGAATAGAATTGTGTCTCTGTTCCTTCTCTTCTCCTTCAATCTTTCGCTCTTTTGTTACTAAAAGAATAATTACTCTTACAATTTTATCATTATAATCTAACTTACCTTAACATATGTGCAGAATATACCCAATATTTTATAGGTGGCAATAATAAAATAATCTTATTAAAATCCTTTGTGATACAAGATGGCAACTCATTTTTAAATTTCCAATACCATACAAATTCCTTTTTTCTTACCATAAAGATGAGTAATAACTTTTTGATATTCCAAAAACTTAATTCCAAAAAAATATAGATATCTTCAAAATTATAAGATTTACAATGAGAATTTCATCAGAAATGGAAAAAGCGATTAATGATCAAATCTCTTATGAAGCATCAGCTATCAACGCATATGTTGCGATGGGTTCATGGTGCGAAAGAACTGGATACGATGGAGCTGCATCATTCTTCTTTGAACAAGCACTTGAGGAAAATACACACATGCTAAAATTTGTCCATTACCTTAATAATGCCGAAGCAGAAGCAATTATCCCTGCAGTAGAAAAACCTCAAGGTCATTTTGATTCACTAGAGTCTACTTTTCAGGCCAGTTTAAAAAGTGAACAAACCGTTACAAAACTCATCAACAATTTAGTAGAAATTGCCGAAAGAGAAAAAGACAGAGCTACATACTTATTCTTGCAATGGTTTGTAAGTGAACAAGTAGAAGAAGAAATACTGTTTCAAACAATTCTTCAAAAGTTTGAGATATTTGGAAGAGACAAATTAGCTGTATATCAAATCGATCAATCTTTGGATTCTATTAGATCTCATGTTATGGCTAAGAAACAGATCAAAGACACTAATAGCCAATAAATCATTAGTCGGATCCCTTTTTTTATATTTTTTAGTATTTTGAATAATGATGATAAAATTCTTATAATATCTTAAGTTTGTAATAGATTTTTCATATTCTGCTTTTGTTCTAATTCTTGTAATATCCTGTTAGGATTATCCAATTCTAAATTGTACTATTTTACTTTTAATTTCTAAAAATTTTTTCATATACTACTATAATATTAATGGAATACGAAATACTAAACTATTTTATTTGAATATAATGATAAAAGTCAATTTAAAATTAAACACTGAAAAATGTAAATTATGAGAATGGTATAGGCAAAATCAAATCTGTATGTAACTTCTCTACTGTGTACTTTCGAAAGGAAAGGTTTATTTTAATACTAGTACTATTATCAATAATTCGAATATAATAAATGATTTCTATATACTCTCAATTTATTTAAAATTTTATAACTAAATCCAATTAAATTTAATATTAAAACTGAAATTTAGTATATAGAACATGTTTGAC
>DATFCH010000113.1:0-2689 GCA_035253345.1 Nitrososphaeraceae archaeon | reverse complement strand
ATAAAAAAAGATTTAATTTTACATTTCTCTTAATAAGCCCTTACAGGTTCTAGAATTACACTCAAATTTTGATAACTATATAAATTACTATAATTATATAAAAACGGAAAAATGATCAGTAACTTTTGATAATTATATATTTTAGAATGTGGGATATACATATTTTCAATGAGTACAGTATGCACTAATTGTTTCCATAGTAAAGATAGACATTATTTTTCTGACAGTCAAAAGAATAATAATAAACATTATTGTAAAGAATCAGAATGCAGCTGTAGACAATTTAGAGAAAATTGACTATATAATTAGAATTTTTAGTCTTTTTTAAATTCAAATTGTAGTACAAAACTGATAATAGATTTTATTAGATTAACAAATTAAAAAGGAAAAATTCTATTATTGAAATGAATTAAAATTATTGTTGGTAATGATTACTTATTGGTAATGTGAATCTAAATATTGCTCCTTTGTCATCTGGGTTATTATTCGTCTCAATCCATATTTTACCATTGTGAGCTTCTATAATATTTTTAGAAATGTATAAACCTAATCCAGTTCCTTTCTCTGATTTTGTTGCAAATTTTTCAAATAGATGTGGCAATATTTCTTTATCTACTCCTTTTCCATTATCTTTTATTTTTACCAATACAAACTCTTTTTCGTTATCATCTTCTTCTTTCCTAACTTTTTCTAGTGTTATTTCTATTTTTCCATCTACAGAAGGAATAAACTTTAATGAATTCTTAATTAAATTACTTACTACCTGGTAGATTCTTTCTTTATCAGCAAATACCATTATTGGTTCTTTTGTTGGCTGAAAAATGAATTTGATATTCTGATTTGTTCTGCTATTATTGTTATCATCATTTACATTTCTCTTTGGAGTTAAATCTCTTATTACATTATTAATTTTTTCATTCATATCAAATGTAGTTTTCTTTAATTTTAGGCGTCCATTCTCTATTCTTGTAATATCTAAAACATCTTCTATTAATCGATATAGTCTTTGTGTATTTCTTTCCATAGGTGGTAGAAAGTTTGATATTCGTTCAGGATATGATTTTATCATTTCAACATAGCCTATTATAGATTGGAGAGGAGTACGCAACTCATGAGCAACCAAGTTAATGAATTCTATCTTTATGATATCTTCTTGTTTTAGTTGTTGAAACAATTCTGTTTCCTTCCATAAAGCTTCAAAGATTGAAATATAAGATGAAACGGTAGATTTACCATTAGAATAGATTGATGTGCTTCCTATCGTTGATGTTGGTAGGGTTGAGGCTATAGGAGTAGTAGAGTTTTCAACATCTTCTTTTTTCTGTCTCAAAAGATGATAGTATTTGTCGATATTATCTTCTTCATCTTTTAATTCCATTACCAGAGAAATTTTTCTGTCACTAATTAAATATTTGTTTTTAATATCTGTTTCCGCTTCAAGATATTTAATATCAATATTAGTAGTATCCCTCAGATTCTTTACCGATTTTTCAATAGAAGAATCTACTGGAGTGAGTAATCTTACTTTTATACCACCGTTATTTGATAGTTTAGCTAAATAATCCATTACTCCTAAACTTTCTTGTAATTTATATGCCTTTACAGTAGAATATATTATTTGTATTTCTTCTTTTGTTGTCTTCAAAATACTCAATTCTAATGCTTGTATTTCTTCTGTATTTCGAATTATTTCAGTAAATTCTGGTATAATCCCCTCTTCAATTTCCTTTATTTTCTCTTGAGCCGAAATTGCTTTGTCCCAAAGAGTATTAAAAACGTATTGCTGTTGTTCTCCAACCTCTTTTATATTACTGTATATTATTTGTTTTAATGGTTTTGATTTTTGTAAACTAGCAGTAGCTACGTATTCTTTTCCACCATCGCTTATCTCAAAATTACCTTTTACTTCATCTAAATGTCGTAATTCTGCATTAAATTCTTTTATTAATTGCTTACAATAAGAAATGTTTTCTCTTGTAATATCAGTAACATATCTAAATTTAACTCCTCTATTTTTTGCATTGATTCTTTCTTTCTTGATTGATTGGATATCAATCATAACAGAAGGTCCGTCGGCATCTAAACACGCATCTAGTCTATTTTGTGTATTATTTACAAAATTCAGAATAGCATTATTTGAATCTTGAATTCCATGATAGACTAGAGTACTTTCTTCTTTTATTTCGTTATAGTTTATCCTTTTATCATAAAAGGATTTTTCATTATTGAGAATGAAATTATTGTGTCCTTGACACCAATAAAGATAGTTTCTATGTGTACAATTTACGCATTCATATGGTTGTCTATGATTATGATTAGGTTGTAAATTATCGCTTTCAGAACATGGGCTTAGATAGGCAAAATTGAAGCTGCTATCTGGGGGGTATCCTTTGTAAGGGTGTCCACAATTAAAACAGCTAAATATCTTAATCTGTGGTTGTTGTTGTTGAAAATTTCCTCTTATTTCTTTACCCTCAATATTTTGTGAAGATTCATTTTGGAATTTTATATCTTACTTCCCTCTTTCTAAAAAATCATTATTTTTTAAATTATTTAATAATTAGATATTATTTTTGATTGAAGCTCTAGATTATTGTTGTTGTGAAAAAATTCTTTTTTTTAATTACTATAAATTCCAACAAACTTTTGCCAAATACATACATTAAACTTCATCCAAATCATCTATTGG
>DATFCH010000112.1:0-3298 GCA_035253345.1 Nitrososphaeraceae archaeon | reverse complement strand
CCAACCCCTCCAATTATTTGCCAACCTATAATTTACAAGATGAACTTGGGATTCGTCAATATAATCGTTAGAGACAAAACAATTTATATAATAGTTACAAAATGAAATCCACAATCTTTTATTATATGTTTATTCTTATTTGCTTGAATCGGATTTGACTGGAGTTTTCATGTGGTAGATATTAGAATAATTTGCTCCATTCTTTTAACATCGATTTAAAATGAACCACTTTTTAAATTAACTGCTTTTACTATATCTACCAGATATAATATATACAAACCACAGCTAGTGTTGAAGGGTTGGCAGGTTTTCCTTTTGCATCAAATATAAACATCCAAAGATTCAACATTTTCTCGGTCGGTAATAATGAAAATAACCTCTTCACTAAAAATAACTGAAAACAATATTCTAATGACAGAATTAGAGGTAGTATTTTTTCATACGATTTTTTATTATTGTATTATTTGTTGGAAAAAGTTTATAAAATTATATTTTGTATGAGGGACTATACACATGTAAGATTTTTGATAAATAATTTTATATAAATCCAAGATTTAATTAAAGAAGGTACTAGAAAAGACATTGTTCATATTAGATTATAAATCAAATAGTTCAATACATTATTAATGAAGAAAAGGCGTTCAATTTACACCTTCAGATTTTAACGAAAACGGATTGAACGAATGAAAAATAAATCCATACATGATATATACCTATCTGTGCAAAGACTTAAAATATAGTAAAGTAGTTGAGCCAGGGTTTAATACAAATCAGACATATGGAGGTTTATATAAAGCCTGGATCGACTATATTTTAAAACAGAATTGCGAATTTGATCAGCAAGAACATTATGTAAAATTATTCAAAAGTTATAAAGTGAATCCTGGTATAAAAGTTACTGATCTCTCAAACATCGGATCACCAACATATAAGCCTGAAAGTAGATAATTAGGAGAATTATTAATCTGATGATGATGAAAAGGAAACCAAAAATGATACACATCTAAAAAATATTTATAAAGATTGATTAGTAAAGGAAAATTAAAGTTATAAATTAGTGTAGGAATCCTTTCTGCTGAAAGATACTTTCTTTTATCCACTTCCCAAAATCTTTATCTGATAATTTATGTCGCGTCTTGATAATTGAAACTGCATCTTTTCCTACAGGATATCTTACTTCTCTGTTATTGGATTCTATCGCTTGATAAATTACTTCAGCTACATCTAATGGTACTGAAGAAGTACTACTATTAAGCATTGGTACAAAACCTTCAAAGAGCTTTTGAGTTAATTGTGAATATGCTGAAGTTTTGTTATCTGTGCTACTCGTATTATTATTTATAACTACATTTTCAAAGAAATTAGTTTTTACTACCCCAGGCTCAATTAATGTAACATCTATTCCAAATTGTTCTAGTTCATATCTCATCGATTCAGACCATCCTTCCAGAGCAAATTTACTACTAATATATGCTGAATTAAGAGGGAGACCTATTATTCCTCCAACAGAGCTTACATTTATTATGTTTCCGTTTCCTTGTTTTCTCATTATTGGTATAACTTCTTTTGTAACTCTAATAACTCCAAAGAAATTTGTTTCAAATTGAGATTTAAATTCGTTCAATGATAAATCTTCTACAGCTCCCATTACTCCATATCCAGCATTATTGACCAACGCATCAATCTTTGGGCTTTCATCAATGATTTGTCTTAAGGCGTCTTTGACTGATTTGTCATCTGTTACATCTAGTTTCAAGACTTTTAAATGGAGATCTTCTTTTTCAGCAATTTCTTCTATATTTACAGATTTATTTAAATTTCTCATAGTAGCATAAGTATAAAATCCTTTTCTTGCAAGGAGTAGTGAAGTTTCAAATCCTATTCCTGAAGAACTGCCTGTAACAACAGCAACCTTTTCTTTTGATTTTTTATTATTCATAAACAATAAAACCGTTCAAATTATAAATAATTAGCTGTTTACAAATTTTTAATTACTTTATATTATAATATTCAGTGAAAATACATGTATTATATTTTGATAAAATAATGTAATTTTCATCGAACTACAAAATTGTGTCACAATTAGTCGGTAAACATTAATTTGATCCCCTATAAGTAAGTCTATTAATATCTATTTAGCTTTACTAAACAATATTGAGAATCATTTTCTTTAATGTAAATTAGAGATGGTAAAAAAATGGATCAAAATATTCATTCTAAAACATTATATCTATCAAAGTATTTTAACAAGGAGAGAAGGATTATTTCTATATCATATTTTGTTATAGGATTATTATCATTATTCTTAATGTTGTAAATGCTCAATATGAAAAGGTTACCATTAATGCAACAAAATGAACTGATAACAGTATCATGTTTATAGTTTCAGGAGAAAACATTATCGTTTCTGTTGGACAAGATGATGTTTGTATGGTAGATGGTCAATTTGCATCTCTCACTAAAAAATCAAGGAGGCAATTTCAAAAATTACTAACAAGTCTGTAAAATTTGTAGTCAATACTCATTGGCATTATGATCATACAGATGGAAATGAAAATTTTGGTGAATTAGGTACAATAATAGTATAACATGATAATGTTATCGAGACTGTGCACCTTGTGCTGTTCCGACCACAAATGGTGGAAAGAATGCTGTAATTGTTCCTGCAACTAATATAACAGCTAAAAACATTGCACTATATTTATTGTTTTTACTGAATTGGTCATTATGTAACTTTAAGATAGTAAGATATATCTAAAGTTCATAAGATGAATAGAGAATGAAAAACTATATTTTAATCATTCATTATGAAAATAGTAAAAAACTAGAATGTTAATTTTTGCAGTTAAATTTAAATGATGGTAGTAAACTTTGAGAATTTATTTGTTATGATATTTGAAATGATTAAAATAATTAGGGTATTTATTGCAAAAGTGGGTGTTAAATTGAAATAGAAGGAGATTATCTAACACCTACTTATTGAACCCTTGACTTTCATACATATTAAAATATTCTAGGTATAATAAAATATTGTCGATTTTCAATTCGGAAATTATACTATAATAATTAATAGATCTGCCTTTTTTATCAGTTGGCAATGCAATCTGCTATTGGTAACAAAAGTTTCTATTAATAGGATTTTAAATTGGCATTTAGTGGTTTTAGTATATTCTTTATTGGTATGTTATTTTTTATTGTCGTTTATGACACTTTAACAGGAACGAATTCAAGTCTACAACCTAGTATTGTGATAAATATGGATTTTTAATGTCATCTGAATGCGGAAAATAAAATATAT
>DATFCH010000111.1:0-17603 GCA_035253345.1 Nitrososphaeraceae archaeon | reverse complement strand
GACTAGACGACCGGCCCCCGTCATTAAAAATAACAATTAACTCGTTATTAATATTTTTAAGAAACAATATTATAATTCTATTTTCTAAAAAATTAATGTAGTGTGAATATAGAAAAATCAGTCGGTGCAGTCATAAAATATCAAACGTCTCCCCTCAAAATAAAAGATCCTGAATTTTTATTATTAAGAAATCGTAGAGGATACTGGGGATTCCCACAAGGTCATAAGGAAGAAGGGGAAACTGAAATACAAACACTATTTAGGGAAGTATTTGAGGAAACTGGCATAAATTCCTTAAATATTTTGTCTTTCATAGGAAGAATAAAATACTCTTTCTTCAAAGGTGAAGGAATTAAATCTAGAAAAGAAGTTAGTTTCTATTATGCCACTACAAATATTAGAGATATAACCCTATCTAATGAACATGATGATTTTATATGGGCTACATTTTCGGAAGCACTCCTATACCTTAATAGAAAACAATTAAAATCAATAATGATCGAAGGACATGAAAAAGGATTGTATTGATGATCCTTGTCAGGAATACGACGCCATATAGTAGTAAATTTATGATAATCAATTTATATGTGATTCTATGTGGATGAGGATAGAGGATTATCACGTTGATCACTTCTGGTAAGAGAATAGTTTTAACTGCGGACCGAAGTTTAATGACCAATTATCGAGGAAATTTTCTTTATGGGTTTATTGCTTGTGGACCATATGAACTTGTTCCGGAATTTGTTTTCGATAAGCTTTTTTGTCCCAGTGTAGAAACTGATAAAGAAACTGGAGAAGTCAAAGTAGCTCAGTGTGGATTAAGAAGAATAGAAGGTGCCTTGCTTAAACAGTACACTAGAGACGAAATTTTTTTAGCTCACCCTGAAATGTTGCATAAATGTATAGGACCTGACACAAAGGTAGTCGGAATTAATGTTATGGATCCATTAGGTATGGCACCAGTTACAACAACAATGTCTCCAGAGAAATTATCATATGTAGCAATGAAATTTAAGAAAATGTGTGCTTCAATAATTCAATTAAAGAAAAAGTATGATTTTAAAGTAGTTGTAGGAGGTAATGGCGCCTGGGAGCTTGCAAAACCAGATAGAATGAAAATCCATGGAATCGATACAGTTGTTATTGGAGAAGCAGATGAATTGGCCTTAGATCTATTTCAGGACCTAGAACAAGGTGATGCTCCTGAACTTTTACATACCTTTGTAAGAAGTATAGAGAATATTCCCAAAATACAAGGGCCAACGATTAATTCATTAATTGAAGCTATGAGGGGCTGTGGCCGTGGATGTGATTTTTGTGATGTAAACAAAAGGTCAAAAAAAGATATTTCTCTTACTAGACTACAGGAAGAAGCAAAAATTAATCTTAACTATGGATTTGATTCTATATGGCTTCAATCAGATGAAATGTTATTGTATGGATGTGACAACAAAGATTTTATACCGAACTCAGATGCAATCATAGAGTTATGGAGTGGATTAAAATCTATAGGTGCAAATTTTGTAGGAACTACCCACATGACGCTATCGGCTGTTGCTTCATCTCCTGATTTAATTAAAAAACTTTCCCAAATAAATGACATGGAAAATAGTGGAAGATGGTTGGCAACGAACCTAGGAATAGAGACTGTAGCACCAAGAATGGTGAAAAAACATTTAGGGGTCAAAACCAGACCATTTCAACCTGAAGAATGGGGTTCTGTTGTTCGCGAAGGCTGTAAAATTTTGAATAACAATCATTGGTTCCCGGCCCTTACTCTTATAATAGGGTGGCCTGATGAAACTCCTGATGAAACTCAATATACCATTGATTTGATAAATGATTTTAAAATCATGAATATGAGGGGATTAGTCGCTCCATTGCTTTATCAAGATTTCTCTGAAAAGAATTCTATGCATTTTGGCAACCTTAACGAAGCTCAATTTACCTTATTTTGGAAATGTTGGGAACATAACCTGCGCGTAATTAATGATATTATCCCAATAATTATTAGAAATAAAAGCTATGGTCCGCCGATGAAATTATTTATGGCAAGTTTGATTAAGGTAGGAACATGGGCCATAATGAGATACCTTAGAGGACTTTCCAAAAATCTATTCGATGGTAAATTACCAGAGGATATAATAGAACACTATTCTAGAAGTAGATCGGTTACCACTCAACTTCCACCTAGATTATAAGAATACTAAGAAAAAAAACTACTTCTTTTTATTATAAATATATTTTTTAATTCTCGCTATTTAAAATTGTAATTGCTTTATCTACTAATGTAGCAATTTTTGGCTTTATAATAATAAAGTAATTTTTATCCGCCCTTTCAATAGATTGAACGTTTCTATACTTTTTGGTTGATATATCAAATTCAATTAAACCTGTAGACATCTCGGTCTTAACATAGACCATCATCAATACATCAGCATTAACTTGCGAAAGAGGAACGATTGATAAAAGATAACCTTTGTAATAAGTAATAGGCAATACCTGTTTCATATAAGGTGCAATGGAAGCCATATAAAGAAATAAATCTTCTATCGAAGAAAACTCTTCAAATTCAAATTTCATATTCGATAAAAAAAATAAAAAATTTAACCGTATGATTCGAATTTTACTTCATAACTGCCATCAGAGCGTTTATGTCTTTCATCAACAAAACCATTAGGTTTTAAGAAATCTAAAACACCATCTACAGTACCCTGCCATCCACAAACATAAAATGAAGTATTCTCAGGTGTTATTTTTTCTCCAACTAATTCTTCTAAAGGTGATTTGTTGCTGTCTGATTGAGGCCTCAAAAAGGATTCAACTCGACCTTTTTGTCCTCCCCAAGAGCGATTCAATTGTTCTTGTGGTCTACTAACACTGGCTCGATACCTGAAATTCCAAGTATCTTTACCTTTATCTAGACTTTCTTCTTCTAAATCGGTTAATAACTCTCTATAGCTTAGTTCATCAACATAACTGGCACCATGTAAAACAATTATTTCTCTTTTACTACCAATAGCCTTAAGGTGTAAACTATATGAAATAAAAGGTGCAAGACCTGTACCTCCACCAATAAGAACAAGTCTTCTTTCATCTGGACTACCATCATGCATTTTTTCGTTTATGGTAAATATCCCAGTCGGTTTTAACCAACTAATTTCGTCACCTTCTTTACGATTAAATAACTGTGTAGTCAATCTTCCTGGTAAAGGTTTCTTTACCCATCTAATCAACAATTCAAAATGTTTTTTCTGTTCTGGAGGTGATGCAATGGAATAAGCCCTCCTGACAATTTTTCCATCAGCCGGATTATTAACTGCTAACGTGACAAATTGACCAGCTTTGAAGTCTGGTATTTCACCCTCATCAGGTTTTATACGTACTATTTCAAGATCGTCCTTTAAAACTCTAACATAAGAAAGTATACCTTTATTCTCCACAACCATAGGTAATACCGAATATTTCTGCTTAGTCCTTATATATGTTATTATAATTAACTAAAATAATTTATGAAAAATTTTTATCTTCGTGTTGGTTATTATAAAATAAAATCATGATTAATTGGTCAAATATTAAAAATTTTAACCGTCCTGATAATGAAGAATTAGTTAATTTCATTCATGAACAGAAATTAGAACAACAAAGAATAATTGAAATATTTAACGAAAAAATGAAAGTATTTGCTACCGAAAGATCCTTTGAATCTTGTTTAGATATATTGAATATTACAATCCAACTATCAAATATTCGGGGAAATTTGGTTAGATCTTTTGAGCAATATACTAAGAATTTAGAAGATGAGATAATAAAAATCAACAGAATTTCAGATAAACGAAATTCATAAAGGTATTGAATTATAACGTTACTTTTTCAATGAAAACAACTTTGTTCCTTATCATGCCAAGCTTGTCAATACTTATTTCTATCAAATCGCCATCCTTTAAATATTTGGGATTATTCATTGACATTGCTACACCAGCAGGGGTTCCGGTTGAAATTATATCACCTGCTTCAATTGTTATTAATTGACTTAAACTGGAAATTATTCTAGTTATTGGCAGAACCATCTTACTGCTAGTGGAATTCTGTCTTAACTCTCCATTTACCTTTGTCATAATTTTTAAGCTTTGAGGGTCATTAACTTCATCTCTGGTTGTTATCCAAGGACCACATGGAGCAAAGGTATCGATACTTTTTCCCCGTGTAAATTGCTTGTCTCGAAATTGAATGTCTCTGGCTGAAACATCATGAAAAATCATATAACCAAATATTGAATTAATTGCTTCCTCTTCTGAAACTTTTTTGGTTGTTTTACCAACTATTACTGCTATTTCTGCTTCATAATCTAGTCTTTGAACGTTACCTGGACATAAAATATCATTGTAGGGATTATTCAAAGCAGTTCTTGGTTTTAAAAAGATAACGGGCTCATAAGATGGAGTTAAACCAGCATCTTTAGCATGATCATAATAATTAAAAGCTAAACAGATAATTTTACCTGGATTTGATAGTGGAGCAAGTAATTCGACACTACTAATATCCATCTGGAAGTTTAATTTATTATAATTTTTAAATACTTCATTTAACCAATCGTTAAATAAAAATTCTTTAATATTCAGCGGTAAAGGAATTCCACTTTGTTCTTGTATTTCGTTTTTCGTAATTATTTTATTTAAATCATTAGATACTATACCATATGTTTCGCCATATTCTTTTGTTCGTAATCTTGCTATTTTCAATTTTTTCACCTATTTATGAGTATAGATAGCTGATTTGTTATCCTCTATTCTACAAAACCCTAGTCTTATAAATTGTACCATTGTATCTGGAGGTAAAGTAGACACAAAAGATTCTGCGAAACCTTCTAATAGTTCTAGGCTATAGGGATTAAACTTATCTTCAACAAATAATTTATTTGGTTTTATAATTTTGTAATTGATTGCATCTTCCTTTGATACCCACTGAATTTTTTGGACATTATCCTTTATTACATCATTTGTGAATTCTCCAATTCCCTCATTTTTATTCTTGTCAACTTCATTTATTTTGATATTGTATAAATCAATCAATCTAATTTCATTTCCAAAAGATAATTTTTCAATATCACGACTTGAAATATATACTGTATTCTTCACACTAATTTTTCTGTTTCCCATATTTAAGGAAGGATGATTCTTCAAAATTATTTCTCTGGGTCTCGAATTTGTAATGGTGATCTTGAAGGGCTTTTCAACAAATAATAAGCGTTGGGATTGAGAATCTATAACTTTTCTATTAAATGATTCCAAGATCTCTATTGAAGGTTTAGTTTCTGATAGAGTAATACCTAATGATAATACAAAACGTCTTATCGCCTCTGGTTTTATTCCCCTACGTTTTAATCCAACAAGAGTGGGAAGTCTTGGATCGGACCATCCATCAACTTTGTTCTCTTCTATGAGAGGTTTTAATTTACGTTTTGAAACCGGCAATCCATCAAATTCTAGTCTTGAAAATTCCATCACTTCAGGAAGTCTTAATCCCAAAATATTTAAAATCTTACGATATAATTCATTTCTTAATTCGTATTCTTTTGTTCTAAAAGCATGAGTAACACCATCGATACTGTCTTCAATTGGTGCTGCAAAGTCATATGTAGGCCAAAGAATTATCTTGTTACCTATTTTTGGATGAGCAGACTCAATTATTCTAAAGAGTGTTGGATCTCTCATCGCGGTGTTATTACTAGTCATATCTCCTTTGAATCTTATTATAGCCTCATTTTGCTGGTAATGTCCACTAAAAATTTTATCGGAATTTTCCAATATGTTATCTTGTTCTTTTCTACACGAACATGGAATACCTTTTGATCTTAAATCGTGAATTTTTGGTTGATTACACGTACAAATATAAGCACCATTTTTAGCAATTAATTCTTTACCATAAGAATGTAACAAATAAATATCATCTGATGTATTTTTGATCAAATCTGGAATTATATTTAACCATGAAATTCCATCCATTATTGCATCATAATATTCTAATTTTTCGTTCAAAGGATTTGTATCATCAAATCTTAAAATTAGCCTTCCAGAATACATTCTTGCATATTCTTCATCAATAAACGCCGCCTTTGCGTGACCAATATGTGGATATCCGTTTGGTTCAGGAGGAAATCGGGTTACTACCTTCCCAGTTACAGCATTTAAAAGTGGAGGAAGTTGTGGTTCTGTTTCTTTACTAATTTTCTTCTTTTGGAAATCTTGAGTATCTTTATTATCTAATAATACTTTTTGGTCGTTAATGGTTAAAGAATTAATACGTTGGATTACTTCTTTAACTTTAGGTATAACTTCTTTTATTTGATTTTTTATCTCTGGTTTAGAGGCTAATAATTTAGAAATAACTGAATCGAGTCTTGCTTGCCCGTCATAGTCTAATGCATTTCTTAATGAAATAATTTCGACTAATTTGAGAATGTCAGCTTCAAAATCCATATTATTTACTCCTGTTTACTATATAATGGGATATTTCTTTGAGTATGACTTTAGGAGATGATTCTTCATAATGATTTATCGCTTCCATTGCTCTATCTATATAACTCATAGCATTTTTTCTTACGAGATTTTCAATTTGTAATGATGAAATTATATCTATCGCTTTTTTTAATCCAGTATTTTCACAGTCATTATTACCAAAAACATCCAAAATTGCTGTTCGTTCAGACTCCGAAGCTTTCGTTAGTGACAATAAAATTGGATAAGTTTTTTTTCCTTCTCTGATATCATTTCCAACTGCTTTTCCAGTTATATTGACATCGCCAGAAATTCCAATTAAATCATCTACCAACTGAAATGCGATTCCCGAATATCTACCAAAATCAGCCATATTATTTACGTCTGTTTCTGTTGTACTTTGAGCAGAAAGCGCACCTAATGAGCATGAAACCTCGAATAAAGCAGCTGTTTTCTTTGTGATCATCTCTATATACTCGTACTCCGAGGGAAAGTTATATGAATGTGAAAATTGTATATCCCTGCATTGGCCTTCACATATATCTATACATGCTGTAGAAAGTCTTCTTATCATATTTAATAAAGAGCTGTCTTTAAATTCATTATTGTTGTTATATGATAATAATTGAAAAGCTTTTGAAAAAAGAATATCTCCAGATAAAATTGCAATTGGAACTCCAAAATTTTTATGAACAGTAGGTATTCCGTGCCTCAAATCATCATTATCCATTATATCATCGTGAACAAGCGAAAAATTATGTATAAATTCTACTGCAGAGGCAGCTGGTAGTGCCCTTTCTTGAGTACCACCAAACATTTCACAAGATTTTATGGTCATTATTGGCCTAAGTCTTTTTCCGCCACTTTTAATATAATGAGAGGAGGCTTCATATAATTCTGAAGGCTCTCCTTTAAGAAAGGAAACAAAATACTTATTAATTTTATCAACATAATTTTCAATGTCTATTCTAGTAGAATTCTTCATTTTCTGGTAACCAAGTCTGCTAATTCACTAGTTAATATAAGTCTTGATTTTGATAAATTTAAAATATCTTGTGATCCGGTGAGAAACATTGTTGCTTTTAATTCATTAATTATTTGTTTAGAGAATTTATTTAAACTATCTTGCGATTCTGAAGCGGCTTTTAGAAAGGGATATGCCATTGCACACATATTTGCTCCCAAAGAAAGACATTTTGCTATTTCAAGACCGTTACGAATTCCACCAGAGGCGATTATAGGTAATTTTACCGCTTTGCGTACTTCTATCAAACTTAAAGCTGTTGGAATTCCCCAATCCCAAAATAATTCACCAAGATGTTCCTTAACATGATCGTTTACCCTTGTGGCTCTTATTTTTTCTATACCAGCCCAGCTAGTACCGCCAGAACCTGCAACATTGATGCAGTGAACTTTTGCCTTTTCAAGTTTGATAGCAACTTCTTCGGAAATACCTGAACCAACTTCTTTGACGATTATTGGAATGCTTAAGGTTTCTGTAATTTTTGATATTTTTTCAGTGATCCCTCTATATTTTGGTTCTCCCTCTGGTTGGATCAATTCTTGTAGAGGATTTAAATGAATAACTAAAGCGTTGGCATCAATCATTGAAATTAATTTTTCAATCATCACAATATCTAATCCTTCTGCTAGTTGAGCGCCACCAATATTTGCTATCAAAAATGCTGATGGGGCATTTTTTCTAGCGATAGAGTACGTTTCTGCTAAAGAAGAACTTTTTAGTCCCGCCCTTTGACTCCCTAAGCCCATCCCAAAACCATATGTTTCAGCCAGTTCTCCTAGCCTAGCATTAATCTTTAGTGCAGCGGGTGTTCCTCCAGTCATAGAGTCAATTATGATAGGAGCCTCGAATTTGTGATTTAAAAATTCAGTTGAAGTGTTTATTTCTTCAAAATCGATCTCTGGTAATGCATTATGAACAAATTTAACATGCTCTAAATAATTGGAAATAAATCTTGATTGAACATTATTTGAAAGAGGAATATCAATACCATCCTTTTTCCTACTTATAATTAGGTCAATCTCTGGGTTATCTGACTCAGGCATCTAATATAGATTTATATTTTTCCCTTAAAAATTGTACCCCTAAATTCTTTGTCTGTTATAGCATTTTCAATTTGGATAGGATTTAAACCATTTAAAAATATAACATCTAATCCTTCTCTGGATATTTTTTTAGCTTCCTCTACTTTCCTTTTGATTCCTCCAGTTACATCTGCAATCTTCAGATCATTTTGAAAATTTGTTTGTTTTTGTAACTTGATTTTAGAATCAAAATTAACTTCTTTAATGATCTGTTTATCGATTGTATTGTTGTAAAGGCCATCAACATTAAGAGTAAAAATGATTTTTGATGGTTTTAGAATTTTTGATAATGTTGTCATTAACACATCACCCGATAAAATAGAATATTTGTTATTAAATATATGTACAATATCTCCGTAGGTAATGGGAATAATTTGATGTTCCGTCATTTTTTTTAGCTCTTTTACCTTAACGGTATCTAACTTGCCATTCTTTAAAAATGAAGATGGAGAAATCCCATAAAGGTTTAAACCATCATCTTCTAATATATCTAATATTATTTTATTCAATGTTAACATTGAAGTATGAACTTTAGAGATTCCATGTGGATCATATTTTGCTGGTTTTGTATGCATATCAAACTTTACGGACCAATAATGACCAAATGATCCACCTCCATGAATTAGTATCATTGGATTTTCAATCCGTTTTAGAATTTTAGAAATATCATCAATTGCTTTGATATTTGCCGATAAGGATTTCTCCTTAAATGTGATCACAGAACCTCCTAGTTTGATTATTACTAAATTATTCTTCAAAATTAATTAATAAGAGGATTTACGAAATTAAATTTTAACTTTTATCTTCAATGATTATACCTTGATTTTCTATTACGATATCAAAACATTCATAGCCACATTTTCTCATGTCGGATAAAAAAGATTCCTCATCTTCTTTACGAACTAATGACAAAACACAACCTCCTCCACCTGCACCAGTTATTTTCGAACCAAGGGCTCCATAATTTAAACTGCTATCTATGATCTTGGATATTTCTTTATTTGACACTCCAATCTGCTCTAATAAAGTTTGATTTTCATTCATTAATTTTCCAAGGTTTGTTGAATTGCCTCTTTCTAATTCTTCTATAGCATTCTCACAAATATTTGTAACCATTTTAGATAACCTTTGAAATATCTCAAAATTATTCTGTCTATATTGTTGGACAATAGAGACTAAGTTACCAGTTGAATGTTTTGCTCCAGAATTTATAATAACAAAATTTAATTTGTTGCTATGTTTTAATTTTCTTATCTCTTTATTTTTTTGATAATACATTAAACCTCCATACATTGAGACTACACAATCTGCACCTGATGAATTTTTATGAATAATTCTTTCAGTCTCGATTGCTAATTCAAGAACATCTTTTTTATTTTGATATTTATTATAAAGACTATTGATGGAGGAAACAGCTGCGACGGATAAAGCAGCAGAAGATCCTAAACCTACACCATATGGAATTTCTGAATCAATTCTAATCTCTATTCCAATAGTTTTGTTATTATTATTGCTTATTATTTTTTTTAGAATATAAATAATAGGATAAAAAAAATCATCAAGATCTTTTTTATGATTATTATTCAATATTGATAATTGGTATGTTTTCTTTCCAAAACGATTTGTTTCTATAGTAATACTATTTCCATTGTCTAATGTTATTTGACTTTCAATTTTGATCCTCTTGTTAATTGATGCTAATATAATTGGTTGATTATAGACAACAAAATGTTCACCAAATAAAATAATTTTTGCAGGAGCGGAAGCTATATTCATTATACTCACTAAATAAAAGCTATAGCCGCATAGGAGACTACAGCACTCTGATTATCAAAAATTACATCTCCGCTAGTAGCGTATCTCAACACAATTCCCGAATTAGAGCCTAGTAACCAAGCCGCTCTCATTAAAGAGGCTATCGCACCATAGCCACAAATAGAAATATTCAAATCAAAAATAGTCTGGTAAAATAATTTTATATCAAGACTTTGAATACTTTTGAACAATCTAAAATCTTTTTCTTGAGCATTTAAATTTAATTCATAATGAGTGAAATCGGAAGAAGCAATAATTAATGCATTTTTTCTTGTAACCGATTTTGCTAACATATTACCTAATGTTATGGATGTTTGAATATCCTGATCTTTTAATAAAATTGGAACGATGGTAAAGGAATCTACTCTTGAATATTGAAGGAAAGGAATTTGAATTTCTAATGAATGTTCAATTTGATGCACCAATCTATCTTCTTTTATTATATTATTTTGAGTCTTTAATTCCCTGGTAACCTCTTTATTAATTAAAACATTTCCAAATGGTGTTTCCCAATAGCCTTCACTCATTATAGAAATAGGTTTTCCTATTCCTTTATGATCAGGACCAATTAAAATAAATGTATCAATATATTGAGAACTAATTTCATAAAATGCGTTAGCTGAGATAGGACCCGAAAAAATATATGATCCGTGGGGGACAATTAATCCAAAAATTTTAGGTTTTCCTTTATTATTCTTACTACTTACTTTATTTTGTCGTGGCCCAAAAGGGCTTTCAATAAAACAAAAATCAAGTAATTTTTGTAAGTCAGATTTTTCTTTTGGGTAAAAGAAGCCGGAATAATAGGGAGATCTATGAAATGGATCTCTCAAATTATTTCTTCGACAAGTTTTGTTTCGAAATCATCTATAGTAGATTTCATATCTTTGTCAGATTTTATTTTTCCTTGTTTTTTCATTACCTCACGTGCTAATAACCAATAAACCGTTGCTAATGCCTTTCGTCCTCGATTATTAGCTGGGATAACTAAATCTACTTGAGATATTACATTATCGCTATTTGATATAGCAATTACTGGAACACCTGCTCTTGTTGCTTCAATTACTGCTTGCCTATCAGCCTGAGGATCAGTAACTATAACGATATCAGGTTCCATATATTTTGGTAATGAAGGATTTGTAAAAGTACCAGGCATAAATCTTCCTAAGATTTGAGTTGCACCGGTCGCCTCACAAAATTTTTCTACTGGTTTTTTACCATATTCTCTGGCGGAAGTAACCGCAACTTTTGCAATATTTGTTCTACCGATGAATTTTGCTGCTACGTCAATTCGGTATAACGTTTTACTAATATCTAAAATGTAAAGTCCCTCTGGGTTTGCTCTTATTATATATCGAGACATCGATTTTGTTTTAACTGGCGTTCCAACCCTTATTCCTGTTGAAAGAATCATTTTTTCCAGGTTTTCAGCATCAGAGCTTTCATCATTACTTTCATCGTTAGTGTTTTCTTCTATAGTGCCTTCAAATTCACTAGAGGTATCATTATGTTGGAGGTCAGATTCGATTGTCTCATTTTCTTGTTGAATCTCTTCTACGTTAGATTCGATTGTCTCATTTTCTTGTTGAATCTCTTCTACGTTAGATGCAACATTAGAATTTAAAGCCTTATTCGTAGTATCAGTATCTTCACTCATATCAGGATGTGAAAACATCAGACATTCCTTTTATTAAACCATACTCATCTAATCTTATTAACTGGTTTAATTTGGCTATTCTTTCGCCACCAAGAACTCCTGATTTTAACATTTTCGAGGAGGTAGCTATAGCAATCTCTGCAATATGAGAATCAATTGATTCTCCAGAACGATGAGATGTAATTAATTTGATATTATTGTTATTGCATTCTTTAGCAAATTGTAACGCATCGTAAAGAGACCCTGCTTGATTAACTTTTAAAATAGCTCCCGAACAGGAGTTAAATTTTAATGATTCTTTGACTCGATTTTTATTTGTTACAAGCATGTCATCTCCAGTGACTAAACAATTTGGATTATTTTTTGTAATAATAGACATTCCTTCAAAGTCTTCTTCATGAAGAGGATCTTCAGCATAGATTAAATTATATCTATCTATCAAGTTATTCACATACTCAATTTGCTCATCTGAAGAACGTGTTATACCTTGTCGTAAATAGTCATAATGTTTGTTTTCTGGATTCCATAGGGATGAACTAGCAAAATCAATCCCTAAAGATACTTCATTTCTCAATTGATACCCTGATTCCAAAATTGCTTTTTCTACTACCTCTATAGCTTGGTCATTATTCATATTAGGAGCCCATGCTCCTTCGTCGCCCCTACCATAAGTAAATTTTTTATCTATATTTTCTAATAACTTTTTCAACTGTTTATGGATTTTGAAATTAATATCTAGTGCTTCATGTATATTTGATGCCCCATTTGGACAAATAAGATATTCCTGAATATCTGGTGTACCTGGTCCCGCGTGGGAACCACCTCCAAGAATGTTTCCTAATGGATACGGAAAGGTAAATTTGCCGTCTGGATTTAGTAATTTAAAAATTGGAACATCTAATGCTTTGGATGCCGATTCAATGGAAGCTAAACTCAATGCATAGGCAATTGACCCACCAATAGTGCTATAATTTTCAGTTTTGTCTATATTTTTTAAAATATCATATACCGATTTGGGATCATCAGATTCTATTCCAATAAATTTAGAGAAATTTTTCTTAAATTCTGTTAGTGATTTTTCAGGACTATTTTCTCTAAAGCTTTGAGCTTCACCTTTTCCAACACTCGCACCGGATGGTGCAGCAGCTCTACCGAGATACTTATCGTCAGAAGTTACATCTATTTCTATCGTTGCAGTACCTCTGCTATTAAAAATAATTCTACAATTAACTTCAGTAATGATGGGCATTATATCACTAACTTAACTTTCAGATTGCATTTCTGTCATTCTTCTTCTGAGTACTTCGTAATAGGGAATTACTTGATAAATTGTTTCTATACTGGAAATAAACATTCTTCTACAACAATAGCGTTTTATTCCTAAAGAATCTAATACCTTGGCATCATCCTCACCTGATTTGACTCTTTCTTTATATTCAGAATATTTATCGGCAATTAAACCCCCACAAGTAAAACACCTAACTGGAATTAACACATTGGTATGAAATAAATAATTATATAAAAACCATTATAATTTTTAATAAATCAATTTCTTTATTATCTTTCAGCTCACGTAATATTCAAATTAGAGTATTTGACGTTTTCAATTTGAGCGGGGGTCGCCCAGCTTGGCCAAAGGCGTAAGACTGAGGCTCTTATCCCTCAGGGGTTCGTGGGTTCAAATCCCATCCCCCGCATAGAGCTAAATTCAGTCAAATTTTTTCATTAAATAATAATATGGAGAAGTTTTATGTTTTTCTAAACACTTCCTGCAAAATGACTTATCGCCATAACGTTGATGACAAATACATTGACAAGAAGTTATACTATTTGGCTGCACGATATTGAATTATTAATTTCTAATTATAATTCTTTTCACTAAATTATCTTGATCATTATTCTTTTATCTATGCCCTCTGTAAATAAGACATTGGTCATTCCTAGAGAAGATTTAGAAAGACAACAGCGGCTTTTTAAATTATTAAAGAATCAGAATGAAGCAGAAGTAGAAGAAATATTACATTACATTTCTATTCTAAAGGACATTGATAACAACTTAATTAGAAATTATATTAACACTTTACTTACTGACGGAATTAAACATATCCAATATATAACACAGATTATGGCTAAAATCGAAGGAGCATCTGGAAGTATACATCTAACAAAGGATGGCGTTAGTGAATCAATTGAAGAAGAAGAGGCATCAAAGAAATTGGTTCAAGAATGTATAAGTCTAACAGAAGATACAATTATGAAGGAATTACTAAAAAGTATTGTTGTTGATGAAGATCATCACATAAAAATATTACAACATATAAGACAAATAGTAGAAACATATTCTATTAAGAATGAGAATACTACGATATAAAAAAACATTATATTAATATTTAGACGATAAAACGAACCTATTCAAAATGTCACTTTCAGTAAATATGATTAATAAATATCTATACTCATCTAATAAATGTGAAAAGATATTAATTAATGATGGGATAATCTCACCTTATTTCGAAGTACATAGAATTCCTGATTTCTTTAACAATATTAGATTAGAATGTAATTCTTTAAAAAGTGAACATCCACAAATTGGCAAATCTTTTAGTCTGTTAAAAAATTTTGATCATTATCAATATATTATTTGTATACTTATTCCTGATATTGCTGATACTGATCACTTTAAAAAATTATTACAAAAATTACGATTTATAGTAATATATTCTATAACTAAGTTTATCCAAATACTCGAAAATAATAATTTCGATCAAATTGAATATTGGAATCTATTATCTGGAAAATTTTTAGAAACGTTGGCTGAAATTGTTAACTATTTTCGTAATGGTTCTAAATTTGATGAAATTTTAAATGAAGTTAGAATAGATGAGAATTTTATTAATTTTCTTGAACTGGATCTGGAAAAAATAGATAAAGTTCTTGATGGGTATTATTTATAAAAAATACATAAAATCTATCTTTTTAAAAAATAATTCAAAATTTCGGTACTATGACCTTTTGGTTTCACTTTGTTAAATATCTTGACTATTTTGCCATTTTTATCAATCAAAAAGGTTGTTCTGCTAATACCAAGATATTCTTTACCCATAAATTTTTTCAATCCAAAAACCCCATATTTTTGAGAAATTTCTTTATCGTTATCTGAAGCTAAAAAAAAGGGAATTTTCATATGATGTCTAAAAACTGAATGAGATTTTTCATTGTCTGGACTAACACCAATAATAACAACATCATTTTCTATATATTTATCATAATCCTTCACAAATTCAGATGCTTCTGTAGTACAACCAGGAGTAAAGTTTCTAGGGTAAAAATATAAAACAACTTCCTTTCCTAAAAAATTTGATAATCTTAGAGACTGCTTATCTGAACCAGTGAAAGTAAAATCAGGAGCAGAGTCTCCTTCATATAGTGATTTATTTTCTTCCATTGTTATATTTTTCTATATACTATTAAAAAGATTTTCTCATTTTGATTTTCCTAATTCATAGTAAAAACTAAAAAGGTTGAGTAGGGTTATAGGGAAAGATAATTGTATAAATATGATATTGCTATTGTAGGTGGGGGTCCTGCAGGTCTGTCTGCTGCTTTTGCTGCTGCAAGGTTAGGGTCCAAAGTTATTCTTCTTGAAAAAGAGAAAGGAATTGGACAATTTGTCAGAACAAGTGGTGTCTCTTGGATAAATGAAATGAAAAAATTAAAGATTCCAGAGAGCCTCTACAATCCAATCAAGAATTTTCGTTTTATTTCTCCAAATAATGATATAACAATAAAAGGAGATGTTCATTCCTCATGCGTTTTAGATGTTAGATCGTTATATCAACATCTTTCATTATTAGCAGCTAAGGAAGGAGCTGAAATATGGATAAATTCTAATGTGTCTAATGTTTTACATACAAGTACAAATAAAAAAATTTCTGGATTAGTAGTGAATACCAATAAAGAACAAGTCATCATCAACTCTAAGCTTGTTATAGATGCTACGGGATTCAATAGCTTTATTGGTAGAAAAATGGGGTATATACGCAAATGGGAAAGATATGGTGTAGGTGCTGAATACGAATGTTATTGTGAGCACTCTGATTGTGAAACCTGGACTCTAATGGTTGGAAATCAATACTCCCCTGCAGGATATGCATGGATATTTCCACTAGCAAAAAATCGAGTTCGGATAGGTGTAGGAATAGGAAGACCTGAATCTAATATTGACCCGGCCATTCTACTTAATAAAATAGTTAAAAACAAGTTAAAACCTATTGAAGAGCTAGGACGAATACAACCAATAGAGTATCATTTTGGATATATACCTAATCAAGGTTCTAGAGAATCTTCAGTGTTTGAAGGTTTGATATTAGTGGGTGATTCTGCAGGTCAATCGAACCCGTTAGTGCTCGAAGGAATTAGGCACGCAATTGAGTTTGGGCGAATGGCTGGCCAAGTTGGAGCGGAATCACTGTCTTTTGGTTGTTCGAAAGAATCATTAATGAAATATGAAAATGAATGGAAAAAAAGACTAAACTCTAAAATTGAATCAGCTTTAAAGGTACAATCTAGATGGATAGGATTATCTGATGAGGAATGGGATAACGAAATTGCAATTTTAAATCATATGTCGATAGATGAATTTTTAGACTTTATTACTTCCGAATTTTCAGCAAAGAAAATGATACGATTGGCGTTAAACCATCCTAAACTGATTGCAAGACAACTATTTAATCTTGTTTTAAAAAAATAAAGATTTTTATATGAATAAGAAGGCAGCAAGACTAATTTGGCTGGTGAATTGGCATCGCAATTTACTCCGATTTTGTATGCTTTAGGTATAGGAATTATGGCTGGCGTACCATCGTTAATCCTTGCAAGATTGTTATCTCCTCGAAAAAGGTATAATCCTGTAAAGTTTTTGCCCATGGAATGTGGTCAAATGCCTACTGGTGAAGGTCGGTCCCATTTCATGATGCAATATTATGCATATATTTTGATGTTTGTGGTTTTTGATGTTATGGCCATTTTCCTTTATGCCTGGGGTGCATCTCTCATGTCTATTCCGAAGGAAGCTACTCTACCTATGATGGCGTTTCTGGGAATAATGTTTGCAGCAATGGGCTATGCTTTGTATCTTTCAGGAAGAAAAGGAATATGGTAATAGAAAATTTGATAGAATTAAATTATCATTACTTTATTTACTATAATCAGGTGGTCGTTTTCATTTGATTAAAGACCTCATTAATCAAACAAATTTTAATGTAATGGTTAGTAAAGTAAGTGATGTCTTAGTAGGAGCTTTAGATAAACCATTAGGTTATGCTATTAATTGGGGAAGAATATGGTCTCTTTGGCCAGTTCATCTTGAAACAGCATGTTGTAGTGTTGAATTTGGAGCTACTTCGAGTCCAAGATACGATTGTGAGAGGTTTGGAATTATAGAAGCTTTTGGTTCTCTAAGACAATGTGATTTGATAGTTGTACAAGGTACTGTAACAAGAAAGATGGCTCCTAGGGTTAGAATGGTG
>DATFCH010000110.1:0-5172 GCA_035253345.1 Nitrososphaeraceae archaeon | reverse complement strand
ATTTATTGGGTCTTTTACTTCAGTAGGGATAATTATCAGTAAGAGAATACTAAACCAATAATATTTTTATTCTCGGAGATAAAACAGGTAAAGGGTAATTTTTTAATTACAATCTGTAAAGGAATTGTATTGTAATTTCTTTATATTTCTACAAATCATGTGAAATTTAACTTACTAATTCCCTCTTTTGTTTTTTAACATTGTTCTAATCTTTACAATAGACAAAACTAAATAACTGAATAATTAACCTATTTGATAGGATTCTAATTATGGTATCCAAAAAACGAGTAAAATTAAATTTAGAAATTGATATTGATATTCCTACTGATCTTATAACAAATAGACTTAGGATTAAAAAGGTTGAAGAGGGAATAATAAAAAGTATATCCAAAGGTTTGTATCAAGAAGGTCTTTCTTTTAATATCAAAAAATTTAATTTTGATATAGAAAATAATAATAAATTCAACTAACAAAATACAACAATTTTATATTTTGGTAATCGAAATTTCAATTTTTAATAATAAAATCTAAATATATGATAATAGTATCGCTATATTAGACCATTTTTAAAAAAACTATTGGTATTACTTATTAATAAAACAGAATTAAGTGTCCTGCCATTCTTTAATATGATAATTAAGGTAAAACCATTGTAACTAATTCTTTTAAAAATGATTATATTTACAATATATATATCATATTATTATAATAAAAAAAAGTTTATTGAGAAGAAGACACATTTATTTCTAGCATATTGCGCTCCATAACTGCTTCTCTTTCTCCAATTATTTTTTCAAGATTAAGTTCATTATATTCTTCATCTAAGTTTTCATTGACATGAATTACTTCTTCATTAATTTTTTCATAAGGACTTCCAATTCTATTGGGTAATTCATCTACTTGTTCTTGAGTAGTAATTATCATTCCTGGAGGAACAAATTTATTATCTGGCACTTCTACACCTCCGGTTATAGTACTAGAAACTCCAATAGCAACATTATTTCCTATTTTTGCATTAAATACTAAGCTTTCCATCCCAACAAACGTATCATTTCCTATATATGCTGGTCCATGGACAAGTGTTCCATGTGCTAAACTTGTTCTTTCGCCTACAAATACTGAATAACCATCTTTGAATCTGGTATCATTACCTAGTAGCAATTCGCCGTCTTTGGTATAACGTTTATAATCTAAATTTTTTCCATCTTTTGTGGTTTCTAATCCGTGTATTACCACATCGTCCTGCATGTTGGAATGAGCAGAGATATGGATAGGTGTACCTTCATCTCCTCTACATACTGCAGTTGGAGCTACCATTACAAATTCACCTATTTGACATGCTCCTATTACTACAGCAAATGGATGAATGAATGCAGTATTTTCAATTTGTGGATAGGATATATTAGAATTAAAATCAGATTTGACATTCTCGTGTATATTTGGCCATTCATACTTTTCGGTAAGATTTTGTGTTCCAGGATGTGATGATTTTATTTTTTGCTGTTCTTGAATATTTTCCTCTACTTGAGAAAAACTATTGTTCATTATAGATATTGATATTATTAATGCTATTGTCAGCATTAATATGAAGCTTTGAATAAGTAATTTCATTTCATTTAAAGTATTTCATTGTCTATTTATGGATTTTGATTGTCCCAGTAGAAAGTTTCCAATAATAAAAGCTAAATTCAGATAGTAATTATCTTTACTATGGACTCTTATATTTGGACTCGTATTGGTATTACTCTCTATCATCTACTACTATTCCTTAATTTAATGCAGTCAATTTGAAAGACAAATTTAAAAATTCTTAGCTAGATAATTATATAAAAAGAAATTTAATAGTCTAAAAATTTGTATACTATAATCCCTTAAACCATTTTCAAATATATCTAATAAAAGAAATATTTATCTATACATAAAGAACAATCTCTGGTATTATAATATAAAAATTTTAATAAATAATCTTTTTGATTCTCACAATTGGATTTTTCCAGGCTAGATTATGTTCCAAAAAAGAAAACAAAAAGATTAAGTCACTATTCAAAAAGTAAAATTTGGGAAAAGATGCGCTTACTTTATCAGACCCATTAAGTTATGAGTATTTCAACTCCCACTTTATCGAAATGGCATTTTTTCTATGACGTTTCTATACATTAGACTTTTTTTAAAAAAAATATATATTTTAACTAATAATTTTAGTTAATCATTTTTGGTAAGGGTTTGAGTAGAGATATTGTTTATTTTGAAAGTAATGGAGATTATTTTTTACTTGCCTTATTTTTTCTACTTCATTCTTGATATTTGAATACATTTGATTCAAATTGATAACATTCTTATACTGACTAACTTCGTTATTCTATTATTCTATTGAGATATTGAACAATATTTAGATCAAACTTTCTGGTTCTAGTAACTAGAAATCGCCTCTTTTAGAGTATCAAATGCATTATAATAACAAGAAAATATATTATATTTCCTTTGTTTCCAGCATTCCTCTACTGGATTAAATTCTGGAGATCCAACAGGAAAATATTCTAATCTGATTTTATCTCTATTTTCAGCAAGGAAAGTTTTGGTAGTTTTGGAACAATGTGGTGTTGCCCTATCAACAAATATTATGCATTTACCAAATCTGTGACGTATCTGTTTTAGATAATCAATGAATGTAGCACTGTTAAATTTATCTTATTGTTTGAATAACTGTTTTTTACCTTCAAGAGATAGACAACCAAATACTATTGTTTTCCTTCTCGATCCATTAACTGTAACTATTGGTCTTTTATCTGCAGAAATCCATTTCTTTCTTGGTACTACATAATCATAGACAAATATTGATTCATCCTGTACAATTACATTCCAATCCATTTTTAAATTGGATAGAATCTGTTTTACTCTTTTTTGAATCTCTTTTTGTCCTTCTTGGAGGCAGAGTTTACAAATCTTTTTTGCGGTACTTTAGATTTGAATCCCCATTTATGTAATAATCTGTAAATATACACTTCATGATATCTGACTCCAGTTTTGTTGTAAATAAGATCCATTACCTGCTGTCTGAAATCCCATCCTGTGTTACTGTCTGCTAATTCCTGTCTTATCTTTACCATTATATCTTTGGGTACATCGGAAAAATTTACCTGTTCTCTTCTTATCTTTCAATCCATCTAATCCATCTTTATCAAATCTATGTAACCACTTGTAAGCCCATGTTCATGTTTTAGCTAGTTCTATTTCTGCTGTATTTGCTGCTTCTTGTTTATCATATCTAACTCGTTTAATAAGTAGTATCCTTTCTTTTATGTTAGCATTTGTTTCTTTTCTGTAAAGAGAATCTAGTTGTTTATGTGAAATCAATTGGCATTGATTGATTATCTATGATTTATCTAAATATGTTATGAAAAATAAGCATGAGAAGTAACGAAATTTAGTTAGTATAGCACTAATATAAAATCTTCAATAAAATCCTGATTCAAAAAAATATGACAAGGATGACTACCTCTGCTGGCATATTCTTTTTTAAATATTTTTTCCTATTTTTATCAAATGTCTTGTAAGGTTTGGGGGCTGAATCAACAGCAAAAATTATATTATTTGAAGGGATTGAAGAAGCATAGGTAGAATACTGTTTGAACTATTGCTTCAATAAATCATAACTTTTTTATTGCACACAAATACTTTTAGGCGCCGAAAAATTTTAACTACTGAGTTAGAATGAATCTAAATTAAGCAATATTCTTATTAAGACAATAGTTATTGTCAAATAATGACCCATACTTTGAATATGACTAATAATCAAGGTTATAAATATCGGAAATTACAATATTACTTCTTTTAAACCTAAGAATAACAGCAAAATATTACAATTGAAAAATAGGGAATTTTTCAGAATTTGTTAAATTTATAAATTATTATAAGATGAAATATTTTAATTCTTTTTTCCTTATCCTCAATTTTAATAAGACAAATATCTTAGAATAATTAAATCATCTTATTATTATATGAAATATCAAAGTACAATTGAAATAATCGTAATAATACTCGATTCAGCTAACGTAGGAGCTGCCAAAACAAAAATTATGTATAAATATTTTGTTAGTTACCACCAGTAATAGGATATCTTAGTGTATTGATAGAAAATGAACTCATTGAATATATCACCGTAATCAAAACATTCAGGACTACCGAAAAAGGCTTAATATTTCTGAAAATGCCCATGAAATAATGGAGTTATTACATATTACTACATAAGCCAATAAGTAGAGGTTAATTTTGCTAAGACAAAAAATCTTTAATAATTATAGATTGAAGATATTGTATGAAAACTTTACGACTGTTAAACCTTTACTGTGATAAATCTAAAGAGTACGATAATAATACTCCTAAATTTGATAAAGTTTTTCTTGCTGTAGAAAATGGCATATCTCATATCTTTGGACCTGAATCAATGATGGGTGGAAGTGAATGGAAGGTAAATGCAGATGTTCAATTCAATAAACAAGCTAAAATAAGTTTCTTTGACGAAGATTTAATACGAAATCTAAGTACTACAAAAAATTTTAGAAATTATATTATAGAGGAAAAGGAAGTTCATAAGAGAGAACACACAATTAATTTTACTGGAAATAATGCAAATTATATTTTAACTTTTGAAATAATATAGTATAAACAATAAGCAAGGCAATTAATAGGTGATTTCCAATAACAATGACTAAAAAAATTTTATTAATAGATGATGAACCAGATGTCACTTATACAATTAAAAGTATTTTAGAAGAACATGAATTTAAAGTATATACATTTACTGATTCTATTTTAGCATTAGATAACTATAAAGTCAATTTTTATGATTTAATAATTCTTGACATATTAATGCCGAAAATGGATGGGTATAAATTGTATACTAAATTAAGAGAAAAAGACTCCAAAGTAAAAATTTGTTTTTTAACTGCAATCACAACATTCAATGAAGATTTTAGAAAAATACGAATGACATTGGGTAAAACAATTAATGAAGATTACTTTATTCAAAAGCCCATCAAAACAGAAGAACTAGTTAAAAAAATAACTTCTATAATAAATCTAAAATAAAGCCCTTAGTAATATAAATTATTATTTAGGTATTACGTCATATCAAGTTATTCGTCTTTAGATCATATGTATATTTATTTAGAC